>NZ_JACJSW010000027.1:0-30422 GCF_014698375.1 Microcystis flos-aquae FACHB-1344
TACTGAAAGGTTTATCGATTCACCTTCATCGTTGGAGTTCTTTCCCTCCCACCCCCGTTGATGCTTTTTACTACTCCCCTTCCTCTTAGTTGTAAAATACCTACACCTGTCAGACTACCCCACTACCCCACTACCCCACTACCCCACTTCCTTACCAAAAAAATAGTAGGGATAACCCAACTAAACTATTATGTATAGTTTGTTAAAGTAACAACTAGACTTAAACTTTATTTATAAATTGCCAGCAGAACCATAGTCCCCTATGCCCACTGATTACTACGAAATTCTAGGTGTCTCGCGAGATGCCGGCAAAGAAGACATCAAACGCGCCTATCGTCGTCTCGCCCGAAAATACCATCCCGATGTTAACAAAGAACCAGGAGCCGAGGAACACTTCAAAGAAATTAACCGCGCCTACGAAATTCTCTCGGAACCAGAAACCCGCAATCGTTATGACCGCTTTGGTGAAGCTGGGGTTTCTGGGGGCGCTGCCGGTTTTGATCCCGACAATATGGGCGGTTTCGCCGATATCTTTGAGACAATCTTTAGTGGTTTCGGGGGCATGGGCGGCCAAGCAACCGCCCGCCGACGCACAGGCCCTACCCGGGGCGAGGATTTACGTCTCGATTTTAGACTAAAATTCCGCGAGGCTGTCTTTGGCGGCGAAAAGGAAATCCGTATCCGTCATCTGGAAACCTGTCAAACCTGTAAAGGCAGTGGGGCCAGACCAGGAACCAGTTCCCGCACTTGTACTACTTGCAGTGGTACTGGTCAGGTACGTCGCGCCACCCGTACTCCCTTCGGTACTTTTGCTCAGGTTTCGGTCTGTCCCACCTGTGACGGTGCTGGAGAGGTGATCGAGGAAAAATGCGATGTTTGCGGCGGTTCCGGACGCAGACAGGAAACCAAAAAACTGAAAATTACCATTCCTGCGGGGGTTGACAACGGCATGAAATTGCGCGTTGCCCGGGAAGGTGACGCGGGACTTAAAGGCGGGCCGCCGGGGGATTTATTCGTTTATCTAACCGTGGAAACAGATGCAGAATTTCAACGGGAAGGCAATGATATTAAATCGAATATCTCGATTAGTTATATCCAAGCGATTTTAGGATGTACCATCAAAGTTAATACTGTAGATGGCCAAGAAGACCTGACTATCCCTGCCGGTACTCAACCGAACACCGTACTGATTTTAGAAAACAAGGGGGTTCCCAAATTAGGTAATCCCGTCAGTCGCGGTGATCATCGCATTACCGTTAAAATCTCGATTCCTACCCGTGTCGCCGGAGAAGAACGGGAATTACTGGAAAAAATAGCGAAAGTTCGCGGGGAAACCGTGGGGAAAGGCGGAATCGAGGGATTTTTAGGTAATATCTTCCATAAATAACTATGACTTTAGACCTGCGCGGCACTCCCTGCCCAATTAATTTTGTCCGAACAAAATTGCAATTAGAGAAAATGACCGCCGGGGAACGGTTGGAAGTCTGGTTAGATGCCGGGGAACCGATCGAACAGGTTCCCACTAGCCTGACAGTGGAGGGTTATCAGATAGAATCGATCGAGGACCGAGATAGCTTTTTTGTTCTCAAAGTCTATCGTCCCGATTCCTAAATGGTAGATGCACAATTAACCGATTTATACGGTACAGTGGTGGCCGTACAGGCGAATTTCTATCAGGTACGCTTGGATTCTGCCGTTATGGGCGAGAATCTTCTCTGTACCCGTCGCGCTCGCTTGCAAAAAATTGGTCAATCGGTGATGGTTGGTGATCGGGTGCGTGTGGAGGAAGCCAATTTTGATGATCGGCAGGGTGCGATCGCAGAAGTCCTCCCCCGCAGTACCGAGATCGATCGGCCGGCCGTTGCCAATATCGAGCAGATTTTGCTAGTTTTTGCCCTTGCTGAACCCGTCCTCGATCCTTGGCTGATCAGTCGTTTTTTGGTGAAAGCCGAGTCCACAGGCTTAGAAATTGCCGTCTGTGTCAATAAAATTGATCTGGGGGAACCCGAACAAATAGATTTCTGGGGCGAGCGCCTAGCTGCTTGGGGATACCGGCCTTTTTTTGTCAGTGTGGAGAAAAATAGGGGATTTGAGGCTTTATTGGCACAATTAAACCATAAAATCACTCTCTTGGCCGGTCCATCGGGGGTGGGAAAATCGAGTTTAATTAATTGCCTAATTCCTGAGATTAACCAACGGGTGGGGGATGTGTCGGGAAAACTGCAAAAAGGTCGTCACACTACCCGTCATGTGCAGTTATTTGCTTTACCAAATCGGGGTTTATTGGCCGATAGTCCGGGTTTTAACCAACCTGACCTTAACTGTTTACCGGAACAATTAACTTTTTATTTTCCGGAAGTGAAACAGCGTTTAGCTTTAGGAAATTGTCAATTTAATGATTGTACTCACCGTCGGGAACCTAACTGTGTGGTGAGGGGAGATTGGGAACGTTACCAACATTATTTAGAGTTTTTAGAAGAAGCGATCGCACGAGAACAGTCATTACAGAAAACTAGCACAAAAGAGTCAAGTTTAAAGTTAAAAATTAAAGAAGCAGGTCAAGAAACCTACGAACCCAAATTAGCCAATAAAAAATATCGTCGTCCTTCCCGTCGCGGCAAAAATCAAGATCAGGAACGCTACGAAAATAAAACTCTCCAAGATATTTATAATGACGATTCTGAATAGAATCGGTTCGGTTGTCTTTATCTTCAGGGTCACTTTATAATACTAAATCCGTTGAGTATAAGCTACTTATGAGGACAGGCAAAAGGCACTCATGCAAAAGGAGCAATAGATAATCAGTTTTTAATAACCAGATTTAGTATAAATACTGTCTAAAGATGAAAATCGAACAGCAATAATTGTATGTATGGGTTTTTATCTGAACTATTTTGCCCTTTTATCTCGCCTTTTTGGAATTAATTCAACTTATCTACGAACTAAATTTTTAAGGGTTCTAGAGTTAGCTATTTTCCCTGTTCCCTCGTCACTTTCAAAATGAGGTACTAAAAGCACTATTTTTTCGATCAATTTTACCCTGACTGTTATAGAGGGTTCTTTCTTCAGTAACCACCACATCCACTGTAGCTTGATCGCCAGAGGCTGTAAAATTATTAACTGAATCTATTCTCTGAACTCCATAGATATAATAAGCACCATTATTAGCTAACCATTCGGAAGAACTTTCTTGACCATCAGAGCTTTTTACTTTTTATTTTGTCATTATAAGCTTTACCTGTAAGTAATTCTTCTCCTAAATAGGTTTGATAGGAGGGACCGAAAATATCTCTTTTTGCCTTTAACCAGCGCTCGATTAAATCTACCGAGTTAACTATCTGTTGAGGAACAGGTGAATAGACAGATTCAGGACTGGGTAAGGCATCGATGACACCTTGGGTAATTTTAACTTGATTAAAGTATTTAATTAGGTGCTTTTGTCACTCTTGAGCGCGATTTAAGTTACTAAAAGTTGCTACCTGAATATTACCATCATTAACAAAAGCATCCCGACAAAAGTTATTTTTAACTCTCTCTAAACTCACAAATGTTGCATCCTCTAATAAAAATTAACATTTAGCAATAATGTCGGGGGCGTGTTTGCGGCAATAACCTTGAATAAAAAAACAAAATTAGCAATCTGCGCCCCACGCACCAGTTAAGTAAGTAATCTCAATTAATTGTGAGATAGTGGGACAGGGTTCTGGTTCTTTGTATTTTATCTTTAATTGTAACCGGCTACTTAGTTGATGATAGGTGGTGCGTTACGACGGATTCTTACCTTCAAGTCAAAGCAGCAATTTTGGCCGTCTAACGCACCCTACGTTTTACTACTGAGGTTGATTTTTTTAAGCATTATTGACCTTCTCACCTCTAAGAGCCGAAAATAAACAGAGACGACCCAAACCCAAGATTGCTGGTGAGAAGGTTTCCTGACTGGGGGCCTCTAGATTGCAACCGGCAAATTCTTGCTGTATTTCTGTTAGAAAATAAGGCCAAATGGTTAAGAAAAAATTACCGCTAAAAATTATTCGATCGATATCTTCAAGACTTTTTTGCTGTTTTTCTAACAAATCATTAACTTTTTGTCTTAAATTATCTATATATGGTATAGTCACCTTCTTATTTAAATCGGTGCGACTGACCGTCCAAGTATGACCGGCTAGAGAGGAGGTAAATTCGCTTTCTTCTTGAAGGATTAATTTGGTTAATCTAGCGGCTGCCAGTAAAGATTTTTTTAAGGGATTAGTATCGGTGAGATCGGAACGGGAAAGAGGCAAAAAAGAACGCCAGAGAGGATAAATTAAGTGAGAGAGTATGGCCTGTTCATAGGTGTTTTCCCCGTAGTTAAAATGGCTCAGAGCGATCGCTTGACGGGATAAAGAGCGAGTTTGCGGCGGGACTTCCACTATTGCTAAAGTGGTGGTCTCCCGCTTCCCTTCGATAACCAGTAGGGTTTGGGGTTGGGGTTGGTCGCTAGTGGGAATATGGGCCAGAGCAGTAGCGAGCGCTGTTTCTAGACTAGATAGGCGATCGGGGGGTATTAGTTGCGCTGTGAGAAGGGCTTTTTTCAGGTCATCCGTGGGGGTTTCCCCGTCATCGGTGATAATAATAGCTTCTAATCGATCTAGGGCTTCCCAGAGCCAAGAATCGGTGCTAAAATCCCGATGAGATAGCCAACTAATTAGATATTCGTCCACCTGGGAGCAGGGTAAGCGATCGCTTGTTCCCGTTGCCAGACTCCAAGAAAGAGGATAAAAATCGATCAGTCCCTGGCTTTCCCGAAAAAAGACGATTTTCACCCCCTCTGGTTGCACCTCCATTCCCAGGGACCAACGGGCAACTTCAGGGGTTGGATCGGGCAACAATAAGGGAGAAAGCAGCGCTCTGGCCGATTCTAATTGTTGACGAGTGGCGATAATTGTCTCGGAAGTAACTTCTTGCGGGTTAACTAGAGAGGAAATCACCTTGGCAAGAATCCGATCGATCTCGGTCAGTAGGGAGGAAAAGTCCTGTTTATCGGTCACTGGATAATTAAAAATACCCACAACTTTCCATTCTAGAATCAACTGTCTAAAACCAACAAAATTTAAATATTAAACCATGGAAGAAAAACGCTATCCGGCGGAAAAATCAGCAGAGATTCAAAAATTATTAGATACAGCCACTTTATTGGTCGGTTTGCCCCCTGAAACCCTCGATCAAGTTGCTTCTCATGCTGTCACCCGCACTCATCCTGCTAATCGGGCGATTTTATTAGAAAATGATTGGGGTGGTTCAGTTTACTTTATTCTGGATGGTTGGGTGAAAATTCGTACTTACGATAGGTCGGGTAAAGAAGTCACCTTAAATATCCTAGGTAAAGGGGAAATACTCGGAGAAATGGCCGCTTTAGAAGAATCTCCCCGCTCCACCGATGCTATCACCTTAACCACGGCCACAATTAGCAGTATTCCCGCCCAAGATTTTGTTAATCTGCTCAAATCGGAACCTTTAGCGGGAATTCGTCTTTCTCAGTTAATGGCCAAGCGTTTGCGTCAACTTAACCGGCGTTTACGTTTACGGGAGGCCGATAGTCTCTCCAGAGTCGCCGATACTTTACTCTTTTTAGCCGAAGGTCAAGGAGAAAAAAGCTGCCAGGGTACAGTAATTCCCAATTTACCTCACCGGGAATTGAGTGGTATTAGTGGCCTGGCCCGGGAAACCGTGACCCGCTCCTTGACCAAATTGGAGAAAAAAGGCCTGATTCAACGACAGCAGCAATCTCTCTGTATTCCCGATCTGGCCGCTTTAGAAAAAATGATCGCCTAAATTCAGTTATCAGTGATCAGTGATCAGTTATCATACTAAATCCGGTTATTAAAGACTGATTATTTATCCCCCCTGTTGCCTGTTGCCTGTTGCATGAGTGCATGAGTGCATGAGTGCCTATCTTCACTAGGAAATTTATTTTGCACGATTACTTATGACTGAAAGATTAACCGGTTTTGGATTGGTGCTGGTGACAACAACCAGCGAAACGGAAGCGGAAAACTTAGCGATCGCCTTACTTAACGAGCGCTTGGCAGCTTGTGTCAGTATTTACCCGATTCGTTCCATTTATCGTTGGCAGGGACAGATTGAAAACGAGAGCGAATGGCAATTAGCGATTAAAAGCGATTTAAAGCAGTTTGAGCAGTTATCGGCGAAGATACAGGAACTTCATCCCTATGCAGTCCCAGAAATCATCGCTTTACCGATTGTGGCGGGTTCTCAGACCTATTTAGACTGGTTAGCCTCCCATACAGGTGGGGTGTCGGAATAGACCGATCGGTAAGTTTAGCGAAAAAAATCTATATAATTCTTAATAAACTATCTCAGGAAGCGCAAAAAGTTTTAATCTAGATGCTGATTAAATTTTTAAACATCTGGTTTTAAGACCGATCGCCTCCACGATTGGAGAACTCAGCACATCGTCAAGGGAGATAGTTAAAATCCAATGAGTCTTAAGGCAAGCGGTGGCAGCTCCTTAGCGCGTCCCCAACTCTATCAAACCGTCCCAGTATCTGCCATTACCCAAGCAGAACAACAAGACCGCTTTCTCGATAAACCCGAACTCAATGAACTGATCGCCTACTTCCAATCGGGGAGCAAGCGCTTAGATATTGCCCAAACGCTCACCCGGAACTCCGATCTGATCGTGTCACGGGCAGCTAACCGGATTTTTACCGGCGGTTCCCCCATGGCTTACCTAGAAAAACCCCCCGTGGAAGAAATGGCCCTGGTGGGTGCGGGTAAAGTTACCAACGTCCTGGAAGGGATGAAATTAGGAACCGTTACCTACGCGGAAAGCGGGGCCGGTGGCGGCAGTGGCCTTCTCGGGGGCTTAAAAGGGATTTTCGCCTCTAGCGGCCCGATTCCCCCCGGATTCCGACCGATCAACGTCTCTCGTTACGGTCCGAGCAATATGCAGAAGTCCCTCCGGGATTTATCCTGGTTCCTGCGTTACGTTACCTATGCGATCGTGGCCGGCGATACCAGTATCCTGATCGTTAATACCCGCGGTTTAAGGGAAGTTCTCGAAAATGCCTGTTCCATTGATGCCACCATCGTGGCCCTGCAAGAAATGCGGGCCGCTTCGATCGAGTATTTCCAGAGAGACAAGGATGCGGCCACTTTAATCAGTGACTATTTCAATATCCTACTGGGGGAATTAAAAGCCCCCACCCCCTCTAATAAACTGCGTCAGCGTCCCAGTAGTGACCAACAGGGTTTAAGTCTTCCCCAAAGCTACTACAACGCCGCCGAAAAACGGCAAAAGTTTGTCATGAAAACCGGTTTATCGGAGTCGGAAAAATCTTCGATTATCAAGGCCACCTACAGACAAATTTTTGAACGGGACATCACTCGCGCCTACAGTCAGTCCATTTCTGACCTAGAATCGAAGGTGAAAAACGGCGACATCTCGATGAAAGAATTCGTCCGTCGTCTCGGTAAATCGCCTCTCTACCGTAAACAGTTCTTTGAACCTTTTATCAATAGTCGCGCCCTAGAATTGGCTTTCCGTCATTTCCTCGGTCGCGGTCCTTCCTCCCGGGAAGAAGTGCAGAAATACTTCTCGATCGTCTCTAGCGGCGGTTTAGCGGCGTTAATCGATGCTTTAGTCGATTCTCAGGAGTATTCCGACTATTTCGGCGAAGAAACCGTTCCCTATCTCCGGGGTTTGGGTGCAGAAGCGCAGGAATGTCGTAACTGGGGGATGCAGATCGACCTGTTTAACTACAGCGCACCTTTCCGCAAAGTTCCCCAATTTATCACCACCTTTGCTAAATACGATCGCCCCTTACCGGATCAGCACGTTTACGGTTCCGGAAATGATCCCCTAGAAATCCAATTTGGGGCAATTTTCCCGAAAGAAACCCGCGAACCTAGTTCTAGTCCCGCTCCCTTCGGTAAAGATACCAAACGTATCCTCATCCACCGCGGACCTGCCACTAATAACCAAAATAGCAACCCCGGCGCCCGAGGTGAATTCCCCGGTACTTTGGGACCGAAAGTTTTCCGTCTCAATAACGAGTTACCCGGTTCTAGCAATGGGGTAAGCGTTAAATTTGGCGAAATTTCCACCCAAAGAGTGATTTTAGCGGCTTATCGTCAGGTTTTCGGTCGAATGCCCTACGAAGGTCAGCGTTTATCCGTGGCCGAGATTAAGCTGGAAAATGGCGATATTACTCTGCGGGAGTTTATCAAAACCCTAGCTAAATCCGAGACTTTCCGGAAAATCTACTGGACTCCTCTCTATGTGGTAAAAGCGATCGAATATATTCACCGTCGTCTGCTCGGTCGTCCCACCTATGGTCGTCAGGAAATGAATCAATACTTCGATCTTTGCTCGAAAAAAGGCTTCTATGCTTTAATCGATGCCCTTATCGACAGTCCTGAATATACGGAAGCTTTTGGTGAAGATACGGTTCCCTACGAGCGCTATCTAACTCCCCAAGGGATGCAGTTACGGATGGTGCGTTTGGGCAATCTCCGCGAAGATATCGGCCAAAGAGTTGATAAAGAGGAAACCCCGCGCTTTATTGAATTGGGTACACCGTCGAGTTCGATTCGCACTGAACCCGATATTCAATCTCGTGTCGGTCAAGGTGTCACGGTTCAACGGGAACAAACTAAGATCTTTAAACTGTTAACTAATCTGGATAAAGTTGCCGTACAAAATACTGTTCGCGCCGCCTATCGTCAGATTTTTGAACGGGATCTCGAACCCTATATCATCAATGCCGAATTTACCGCTTTAGAGAGTAAATTAAGCAATGCTGAGATCACGGTGAAAGAGTTTATTGAGGGTTTAGGTTGTTCGGATCTTTACCTGAAAGAATTCTATGCTCCCTATCCGAATACGAAAGTAATTGAATTGGGAACCAAGCACTTCTTAGGTCGCGCTCCCTTGAATCAAAAAGAAATCCAGAAATATAACCAAATTCTGGCAACTAAGGGATTAAAAGCCTTTATCGGTGCCATGGTTAATAGCATGGAATACCTACAATTATTTGGTGAAGATACGGTTCCCTATCGTCGTTTCCCAACTCTACCGGCTGCTAATTTCCCCAATACGGAACGCTTATACAATAAGCTGACTAAACAGGATAGTGAACTGGTGGTTCCCAGTTTTAAACCGGTAGTTAAAGTCGGTGGCTAATTAGTCCTTGAAGTTAGTTAATTTAGCTCGTGTTCAACACGAGCTTTTTTTTCAGGACAAATTACTGGCCAAAATTTATTAAGTAGGTAGGCGTTAAAAATTATCAGATGCCCCCCTTATCAAGGGGGGACTAAGGGGGGATCGGCACCCCCCTTATCAAGGGGGGCAGGGGGGATCGAACCTAAAATCCATTTTTAATTTAATTATAACCAGCTACTTATCGTCAATCAAGGGGATAACAATGAGCCAAATTAAAGTTAAAAACTTCGGTCCAATTAAGGCGGGTTTAGTAGAAAATGATGGTTTTATCAACGTTCGGAAAGTAACGATTTTTATCGGTAATCAAGGAACTGGAAAAAGTAGCATTGCTAAATTAATATCAACATTAAGCTGGTTGGAAAAAGCTCTATATCGTGGGAATTTAGAGGAAAAATATGTAACTAAATATAATCGTTTTGTTAAATCTTTTTGTCAATACCAAAATTTAACCAATTACTTTTTACCCGAAACCCAAATTGAATACAATGGAGATGTTTATCGAATTAGTTTTGAAAATGCTAAATTATCGATCGAGCGTACTGATAATTCAAAGTATCGAGTACCAAAAATTATGTATGTACCAGCAGAGCGAAACTTTTTGAGTGCAGTAAGATGGCCAGAAAAACTCAAAGGACTGCCAGAATCATTATATACTTTCTGGGAAGAATTGGATCGCTCACAACAGGAATTATCTGGCAGTTTGACTTTGCCAGTAGGTGAGGTTAAATTGGAATTTGATAAACTCAATAGACTGGCCAAGATTGTGGGTAGTGATTATAAACTAAATCTATCAGAAGCTTCCAGTGGTTTTCAGTCTTTTGTTCCTTTATTTCTCGTTTCTCGAAATATTGCTTTATCGATTAATCGAACTCAAGAAACTTCCGGCAATGAACTCAGTGGAGAGGAGCAAAAAAGATTAAAAATGGAAATCGAGAAAATTCTCTCTAATGATAATCTTTCCGATGACCTAAAAAAGGCGGCACTAGAAGTGTTATCTTCTAAATACCGCAATGAGTGTTTTGTAAATATTGTGGAAGAAATCGAGCAGAATCTATTTCCTCAATCTCAGAAAAAGATTTTATATAAATTATTTGAATTTGCCAATTTAACCCAGGGAAATAAACTAATTTTAACTACTCATAGTCCTTATATTATCAACGATCTAACCCTAGCTATCAAAGCGGATAAAGTTATCAAAAAAATCCTATCATCAGCGATTTCTAACGCCGATTACCTCCAAGAAAAGCTCAACCAAATTGTCCCGAAAGCCTCTTGTATAGCGGCAGAAGATGCTATTGTATATGAATTAACAGAGCAAGGAGAAATCCGAGAACTTGCTACATATAATGGTTTACCTTCTGATGAAAATTATCTCAATCTTTCCCTAGGAGAGACAAATCAGCTTTTTGATGATTTACTAGAAATCGAAGAACAGTTATGAAGATCAATTTCTTTGATAAAAAATGTCAGAGTCAAACCCATCGGCATGAATTTGGAATTTGCGATCCGCCATTTCCCCCAGAAACTCCCGCTTATTTAGATACAGAAAATCCCAGGGATTGGATTGCTATTGTGGAAAACTCTCAAGAAATTGAAGCGACATTTACCGCTATTGATAAATGTATTGAAATTAGAAAAGTCGATGGTAGTGGTGGTATGGATAAACGCTGTGATGGAATGCTGACCTATGCTAATTGTTTGATTTTTGTAGAATTAAAAGAACGAAAGGGGAAAAATTCGGGGTGGGTAGGAGACGGAGAAGAGCAACTAAGAAACACAATTCGGGTATTTATTGAAAATCATGGTATAGAGGATTATTCATCTAGAAAAGCCTACATTGCCAATAACAAAAAGCCTACCTTTCAGACTTCACAAACAGAGAGGATGGAAAAATTTCGCCAAGAAACTGGGTTGAGATTAATCATTCAAAACACCATCAAAATTGAGTGATTTAATTCTCTTTGATTCGGTGGCTCTGAAGATATTGATTTTCTAGAGTTTAGAGATATCCTAGTTTGATATTGAATCTCACCCTGAATCCGTTGCCAAGCTGTGATCAACTTTAAACTTTTCACTCAAGGAGTGCGGAATAGAACCAGCTTCTCGAACACCAGCTTGAATTTCTGGTAACTTGATCATTGAGTCTCTGTCCTCAAACTTTTTCTAGGTACTGGTCAATCCTAATTTATACTAAATCCAGTTATTAAAAACTGATTATTTATTCTCCCCTTTGCATGAGTGCCTCTTGCATGAGTGCCTGTCCTGATATGTAACCTATGCTCAATGGATTTAGGATTAGTATCCTATAATACCAATGCTTAGGAAACTATAAAGAAAATCCCAAGATTAAGCGAATCCCCTGCCGAAAAACGCTAGAGTAGAATAAAATGCCTAATTTTTTCGACAAAATTGTTATGACAGTTACCAATAGACAAGAGCTAGAAGAACTGATTCAACAGGTAAAAAAAGCTCAACAACAATTTGCCAACTATAGCCAAGAACAAGTAGATCTTATCTTCAAAAAAGCGGCATTAGCAGCTAACAACGCTCGCATTCCCCTGGCTAAAATGGCCGTACAAGAGACAGAGATGGGAGTAATAGAGGATAAAGTGATTAAAAACCATTTTGCCTCAGAAATCATCTACAACAAGTATAAACACAGCAAAACCTGCGGCATTATCGAAGAAGATAAATCCTTTGGATTGCAAAAAATCGCCGAACCCGTGGGCATTTTAGCGGGGATCGTACCCACCACAAATCCCACCTCTACAGCCATTTTTAAAGCCCTAATTGCCCTGAAAACCCGCAACGGCATCATTTTTTCCCCCCATCCGCGAGCGAAAGACTGCACCATCGCGGCGGCCAAAATTGTCTTGGAAGCGGCCGTCAAAGCGGGTGCGCCGGCCGGTATTATTGGTTGGATCGATCAGCCATCGGTGGAACTTTCCCAAGCATTAATGCAACATCCCAGCATTAATTTAATCCTCGCTACCGGCGGCCCTGGTATGGTAAAAGCGGCCTATTCTTCGGGAAGACCTTCCTTAGGAGTCGGTGCCGGCAATACCCCCGCTTTAATTGACGAAACCGCTCACATAAAAATGGCCGTTTCCTCGATTATTCTCAGTAAAACCTTCGATAACGGCATGATTTGCGCCTCCGAACAATCGGTAATCGTTGTCGATAGCATCTATGAAGAAGTTCGACAGGAATTTATTGATCGCGGGGCCTATCTTCTTTCCCCCGAAGAAAGGGAAAAAGTCGTCGGGATTCTCCTAAAAGATGGTCATATCAACCCCGATATCGTCGGGCAACCAGTGGAAAAATTAGCCGCCATAGCGGGAATTTCTGTTCCCGAAGATACCCGATTACTAATCGGAGAAGTAGAAAATATTGGTTTAGAGGAACCATTTTCCTACGAAAAACTCTCGCCAATTTTAGCTATGTACCGAGCGAAAGACTTTGAAGATGGGGTGAAAAAAGCCGAAAAACTGGTCTTATTTGCGGGTCGAGGTCATACGGCCGTGCTTTATACCGCACCCTCAAATCGGGAACATATTAAACGCTTTGAAGACAACGTAGAAACGGCCCGGGTATTAATTAATACCCCTTCCTCCCAAGGTGCGATCGGTGATATCTATAACTTCCGTCTCGATCCTAGTTTAACCCTCGGTTGTGGCACTTGGGGCGGTAATTCCATCAGCGAAAACGTCGAACCTACCCACCTATTAAATATTAAAACCGTGGCCGAGCGCCGGGAAAATATGCTTTGGTTCCGAGTACCACCAAAAGTATATTTTAAATACGGGGCATTACCCGTCGCTATTCGGGAATTAGCCGGCAAAAAACGGGCCTTTATTGTCACCGATAAACCTCTTTTTGACCTAGGAGTTACCGCACCTTTAGAGGAAGTTTTAGAAGAAATCGGCATCACGATTAATATCTTTTATGATGTGGAACCCGATCCTTCCCTAGAAACCGTCGAACGGGGGTTAAATGTCATTAATACCTTCAATCCCGATGTAATTATCGCTATCGGTGGCGGTTCCCCCATGGATGCCGCTAAAATTATGTGGCTACTCTACGAGCATCCAGAGATAGAATTCGAGAGCTTGGCCATGCGTTTTATGGATATCCGCAAACGAGTCTATGAATTGCCCCCTTTAGGCGAAAAAGCTCTGATGGTTTGTATTCCCACCACTTCGGGAACAGGATCGGAAGTGACTCCCTTCGCCGTCGTGACCGATCGCCGTAATAATATTAAGTATCCTCTGGCAGATTATGCCCTAACTCCCAGCATGGCAATTGTCGATCCGGAATTAGTGCTGAATATGCCGAAAAAATTGACAGCCTACGGCGGAATTGACGCTTTAACTCATGCTCTTGAGGCCTACGTCTCGGTTTTAGCCTCAGAATATACTAACGCTCTTGCTCAAGATGCCATCCGACTGCTGTTTAAATACTTGCCCAGTTCCTATCATAACGGAGCTAAAGACCCGAAAGCGCGGGAAAAAGTCCATTATGCGGCGACAATGGCCGGAATGGCCTTCGCTAATGGCTTTTTAGGCATCTGTCACTCCATGGCCCACCAATTGGGGGCCATTTTCCACATTCCCCACGGTCTGGCCAATGCCTTGATGATTTCCCACGTCATCCTCTATAATGCCACCGATGCCCCCTTTAAACAGGCGACCTTCTCTCAGTACAAATATCCTAACGTGAAGTGGCGCTATGCCAGGATCGCCCATTCTCTGGGATTGGGAGGAGAAAGCGAGACCGAAAGTGTGGAAAGATTGGTATTAGCGATCGAATGTTTAAAACGGGAAATCGGTATTCCGGCCAGTATCAAAGAGGTAATTCCCGAAACTGAAGCCGAATTTATGGCCAAATTAGACCATTTAGCCGAACAAGCTTTCGATGATCAGTGTACCGGAGCCAATCCCCGTTATCCCCTGATCGAGGACTTAAAAACCCTGTTAATCCAAGCTTATCACGGCAATTTGCCCCTAGAGGTGGCGGTAAATGGTCACGGTGATGTCAGTCTTGCCGATTTGAAGTTAGATCCGCAACCCTTGAGCTTGTAGGGATAGATTTTGCCTTTGATCCCCCCTACCCCCTAGTAGGGTTGATTCATGAATCAACCCTACTATAAATCAACCCTACCCCTACCCCCCTTAATCAGGGGAGATCCCCCCTACCCCCCTTAATAAGGGGGGATTTGACAGTTTTTAACACCTACCTACTTAGGGTTGGCTGAATAAATGTGAAATGTAGGCAAAGTAAGGGTTTTGGGGCTTTTCTTGCGAAACAGGTGCAAGATTTTGAGAGAATCGTCGTTCAAAACCTTGCATCTTCATCGGCCCGCGTCCTGTAGGGGCGAAGCATTCGGGCAATAACCTATCGGTGAAACCGTAGATTTTCTATCCGAATGCTTCGCCCGTACTTTTTCAGCAGACCCTACTTAGCCACTGCTTAAAAATTATCCTTTTTCCCCCGCAGCCGTGCAAACACTTGTACTGGTTCGTTGCTATCCATGGTCATGGCCAAAGCGGGACTATCCCAACGCAAAAAAGGATTAGTCAGCTTTTCCGTCCCCAAAATTGCCGGAATCGTGGGACGATCTTGAGCGCGATTTTTCTCCACTTCCTGATAACGCTGTTGCAGAGCAGCATTATTAGGGTCAACTGTCAAGGCAAACTTTAAATTATTTAACGTATATTCGTGAGCGCACCAAACCCTGGTCTGGTCAGGCAGCGATCGCAATTTAGTTAAAGAAGCCACCATTTGCCCCGGTGTTCCCTCAAATAAACGACCACAACCCCCCGAAAACAGGGTATCACCACAGAATAACTCGCCGTAATCTCCGGGGTTAACCGGGGGAAAATAATAGGCAATATGGCCGCGAGTGTGGCCGGGGACAAAGAAAACCTCGGCCCAGCGACCGGCAAATTCCACCCGGTCCCCCTCCTCTAAAAACAGCTGCTGGCCCGGAATGCGACCGCGATCCTCCTTTCCCCCATAAACACAAAGATGGGGATAACGATTAATTAAAGCCTGATTAGCCCCCACATGGTCGCCGTGGTGATGGGTATTGAAAATAGCGACTAAATCCACCTGTAAAGCCTCTAATCGCCTGAAAACCGGTTCAGGTTCCGCCGGATCCACCACGGCCGCAATTTTTTGCGCTCGATCGTAGAGGAGGAAAATATAATTATCGGAAAGGGCGTTAAGACGTTCGATCTCCATGGTAGAATCTTGGGCTAAGGTTTAACTCGATCATATATTGCTAACCTAACTCCCCGCAGCACAGGAATCGGCGAAAATTACGCAGGGAATCCCCACATGATTAATGGGAACAATATAGGTTTCTGTGGGGGGAAATAAAGCGACAACGTGGGGAACAGGACGGGGAGTATAATGCACTTGCGATTGACCTTGATAAGCGAGGGAGGTGCTTGCTCCTGAATCCAACATCACCGCCTCCCGAAAACCTGCCTGTACTAATAATTCTCCCAAAGCCATGGAATCGATCGGCTCTCTGGAAACCCCGATTACTGGCTGTCCTGCCTGATTAATCCCCCAAAAAGCCCGGTGACGCAGGGCATCAAAACCGTAAAGTGTACCAAAGGATTCTCGCGATTGCGGTTGTCCATCTTTGACTAACCAAGCGGCCGCGACAAAAGCATCCGTAACCTTGAGATCATCTCCGGCCTCCGCTGCGATTCCTTCTAGGGTATTATGACGGGCAGGATCAAAAGGAAGATAACGCACCCATCGATCGGTAATGATTACTAAAGGACGACCCTCTAACTTGTCGATTTCCCCTTCATATCCCGGGATAAAGCCGCCATTTTCGCTTAAAACCGGCCCGATCATCTGATTTGAGTCCAATTCCTTGAGAGAGAAAAAACCGCCATCTACAGCCGCGATCGCTTCTGTGCCGGCGATAATTTCCTCCACTTGATAGCGACTATCAGCGTGGATAGTTTTGGGAATCCCGCCACTAATTAAAACAAGTGTATTAGTTGGAAATTCCACTTCCCGTTTTTGGATGGTGGTGGCAAAGTTAAAACCGCCATCCCTACGGGGTAAGGGATCACCTCCCCAAGCTTGCGGGACAATTTCTCGCGTGCGCGATTGCCCAAAGCGTCCAATAGTGAGTAAATCGGGGGATTGTCCAGCAAAATGTTCATCGAGGTCATTCATCGATAAAGCCGCCCGATAACCCGCTTTTTTGACGAATTCCTTCACTCTATCGTCCGCCTTCCCTTCCGGATAGGTGAAATAATTAATCGGAATACCCAATTCTTTTTCTAAGATTTGTTTCGATTGCTTGACTTCTTGCTCCAAATCTGCATCGGATAATAACCTTAAATCCCGGGGATGACTAACACTATGGGAGACAATTTGGACTAGAGGATCGGCGGCCATTTCCTGGAGTTGTTGCCAAGTGACACTGGTTCTGCCGGTTTTTTGAGTCATTTTATGGATATAAATCGAGAAAACGGCGGGATAGTTATATTTTCTCAATAAAGGATAGACATACTGGTAATGTCCCCCATAACCATCATCAAAAGTCAATAAAACCGGTTTAGCGGGAAGGGGGATACCTGTCCGCAGATGGGAAATTAACCAATCGATACTGATCGGAGTTGCCCCGATTTCCTGCAAAAATTGGAAATGTGCCTCTAATTCGCCTGGAGTAACGTCAAAGAATACCTCTTTTTCTGGTAAAATGTCGTGATACATTAAAATTGGTACTTTTGTCTCTTGCGCGCGGGGATGAATTTCCGGCCAGGGTGCTAATTCGATCGCTGTTGCCGAGTTATTTTGCCAATTATCGAGACTAATATCGTTTTTTTGGAGAGATAGGGGAACAATCACGCGATCGGAGAGGTTTTTATAGGTTTTACAATCAAAAATTCTCGATATATCCTTAAAAGAACTATTTTCTAGAACATAATCCGCGCATTCCGGTTGAAACTCCCTAAAAGGTGCGGGGAAAGAATCACCCCCCACCAGAGCATTAGAGCGAGGATAGAGAGAACTTGCCCAAATAATCAGACAAACGACGATAAATGCCAAAAATCCGTATAGGGGAAGGAAGGGAAACGAAGATTTTTGCCGAGCTTGCCAACGCATAAGATCAAGTAATAAAGTGAAAAGTAAAAAGTAAAAAGTAAAAAGCAGATAGGCCCTGAGTTACCGAAAAAACTGCCTTTTATCTAGATTTTTGGCTTTTGTTTTCTCGTCAGCAAAGCCCACTGATTACAAGCTGAGTTTCCCTGTAATCCGTTCCCTTGTCAAGTTTTCTAGAACACCCTCATCAGTTATCAGTTATCAGTTATCAGTTATCAGTTGTCAATAGACTACCTTTATTGATTCTCCCTATTTCCCCATTTCCCCATCACCCCACACCCCACACCCTACACCCCACACCCCACACCCTACACCCCATTTCCCCATCACCCCACACCCCACACCCTACACCCCACACCCTACACCCCATTTCCCCATCACCCTACACCCCATCACCCTACACCCCACACCCCACTATATTCACGGGGATTAAGCTGGTAAAGCGTGACACAAAACTGCTAGAGTTACCAAAGACGAGTATATAAACTTTACAGATATTGTATGAGAGTTTTGGTTATTGGCGGAGACGGCTATTGTGGTTGGGCAACGGCACTCCATCTATCAAATAGAGGTTACGAAGTAGGCATACTTGATAGTTTAGTTCGTCGCTATTGGGACTTACAATTAGGCTGCGATACCTTAACACCGATCGCACCCATATCTCATCGGATTCAACGCTGGCAAGATCTGACAGGAAAATCCCTCGATCTTTTTGTCGGGGATATCAATAACTACGACTTTTTGATTCAATCCCTGCGACAGTTTCAACCGGATGCGATTGTTCACTTCGGAGAACAGAGATCTGCACCCTTCTCCATGATCGATCGCGAACACGCAGTTTTAACCCAAGTTAACAACGTGGTTGGCAATTTAAACATCCTCTACGCGATGAAAGAGGAATTTCCCGACGCGCACCTAGTAAAACTGGGAACCATGGGTGAGTATGGCACACCGAATATAGATATTGAAGAAGGTTACATCACGATCGAACATAACGGTCGTAAGGATACTTTACCCTATCCCAAACAGCCTGGTAGTATGTACCATCTCAGCAAAGTCCACGATAGCCATAATATCCATTTTGCCTGTCGGATGTGGGGTTTAAAAGCCACAGATCTCAATCAAGGGGTGGTTTATGGAGTCCTCACCGAAGAAACGGGAATGGATGAGATGTTAATTAACCGTCTCGATTACGATGGGGTTTTTGGTACTGCTTTAAACCGTTTTTGTATTCAAGCGGCGATCGGTCATCCCCTAACAGTGTACGGTAAAGGTGGCCAAACGCGAGGATTTTTAGATATCCGCGATACCGTGGGTTGTTTGGAATTAGCGATCGCTAATCCCGCTCAATCCGGGGAATTCCGCGTTTTTAACCAATTTACCGAACTGTTTAGCGTCGGTGACTTGGCACTGATGGTGAAAAAAGCTGGTTCTGCGTTAGGGTTAAATGTGGAGATTAACAATCTTGACAACCCGCGCATCGAGTTAGAGGAACATTATTTTAACGCTAAAAACACAAAATTACTCGATCTAGGACTACAACCTCACTATCTCTCCGATTCTCTCCTCGATTCCCTCTTGAACTTCGCCACCAAGTACAGAGACCGGGTAGATATGAATCATATCCTACCAAAAGTCACTTGGAAACGATAATTGATCAGTAAATGATAAGTTGAGGATGGGGTAGTAACCCATCCTTGGCGTTTTTCTAATGTATCGGCATCAAACTCGATCTTAATCGGCACTGATAGGAATTATTGTCGTCCGCAATTGCGGGAATTAGGGCAACGTTCCTGCATTAATTGGGAAAATTCCGTTCTTTGAGCGGGAGTTAACACTTGACGAATTTCCAAAAAACTCTCAAATTGCAGGTTACTGATTTCTTGGCGATTCCGAGAGATTTGCTGATGTTTAGAACGGATATCTCGATCGGAGGCATTATTGGATAATAAACTATTTAGTTCTTGTTCGTTGCTTCTCAGGGTGTCTCGCAACTTTTGGGTTTTTTCCTGATATTTCTGACGAATAGCGGCAATTTTCGACTTTTGGTCATCGGTAAGGTTTAATTGTTCGATTAGTCTTTCTCGAGAATTATTCACTCGACGACTCTCAGGACGCTGGGGAGAGCTAGTTTGAGCGATAAATAGACGATCTTGGGGATAGGATAGCACAGTGGCAGTTGGGACTAGGTTAGCCGCCAGAGTTACAGCCATGGTTGTGCCGAGAATCGAGAGAGTAGAAAGGGACATAATTGACCTCGACCAAGAAATTAAGGATTATAGGTAGAATAGGTGAGTTGAGGCTCGTTTAAGCTCATCCAAGGCGAACTATAAACGCTAGGAGCAGCAATCGGTGGAGCGATGCTATGGTTCCAACTCTCCACTAAAAAAGCTTCTAACTGCTCGTCGGAAATTTGGCCCAGTTGTGGATGAGGATGAAACCAACGATAGGAACCAACAATCAGCACAGATAAGGCAGTAATACCAGTTATCCACCCCAATAAAGGCAGGGATTTTGGGCAAGTTACCGGCCTTTCTCCCCTAATCATTTGCATTAATTGTTCTTCTTCATCTATCGGTCGAGGTGGCAGCGATGGACGATAGCGACGCAGAAAATTAACCACTTTGTCATCTTCTGGGGACATTAGAGAACTCCTTGTTTTTGCAAAAATTGACCCATGGTTTTACGCGCATAATGAAGACGTGATTTCACCGTACCGAGGGGAATTTCTAAGATTTGGGCGATTTCCTTTTGGGGTAAGTCCTCTAGATCGTGAAGGACAAGGACAGCGCGATGTTCTAAACTGAGAATTTCTAACCCTTGTCGGACCACCTCCTCATAATGCAATTGCATCAAATCGGGACTATCTTGGGGACGGGATTCGCTATCAAGGGAGTTTTCCTCATCAGTGCTTTTGGCCATCCTCATTTGTCTTTTGGCTAATTGTCGCCGACCATCGATCGCCACATTCCAAGTGATCCGATAAACCCAAGTGGAAAAGTATTCAGGTGAACGCAATTTCGGCAACCCGTGCCACAGTCTTAAAAAGACCTCTTGGACAAAATCCTCTAGGAATTCCTGTCCACAGAGTTGATAGAGAGTAGAGCGGATTTTTGGTTGATAAAGACGGTAAAGGTGACGAAAAGCACCCCGATCACCCCTTTGACATTTTAAAATTAACTCTCGATCGCTCACACTTGTTTGCTTATCGGTTATCACCTCGATCATTCCCCTCACCCCTAGCTACTTGTCCCTTTAGACTAGGGGGTGTCAAGAATGGTTCATAACCAGTTATCAGTTATCAGTGAGCAGTTATCAGTGATCAGTTATCAGCTTTTTTCTCCCCACACCCCACAACTCACACCCCACACCCCACACCCCATCTCCCCATCACCGAGGGAGTAATTGTTGATAGAAATCCAATTGTTTTTGAGCGAGGGCTTTATTAGTATAATTGGTCATTACCCTCTGATAACCCCTCTGGCCTAATTCAAGAGCGAAGCTGGGATTATCTAAGAGAGTTTGTATAGATTTAGCCAGTGCCTCCCCATCTTTTTCGGGAAAAATTAAACCCGTATCAGCAATAACAAAGGGAATTTCTCCCGAATCAGAACCAATAACAGGAACCTGACAGGCCATAGCTTCAATTAAGACATGACCGAATTGTTCTTTCCAACCGACGGCAGTTAAGGTTTTGACCTGATAGGTGATTTCTGAAGGCAAAACTAAAGTGTTCATCAGGTTAATATAATTAACTACTTGATCGTGGGGAACACTTTCCACTATCATCAAGCGATCGCTTATTCCTGCGGCTGTAGCTTCGCTGACTATTTTATCTTTCAGGATTCCCCGACCTAACAGTAATAATTTCCACTTACCTGTTAATTTAGCTACAGCTTTAATCAGCGTTAGAATGCCTTTCTCTTCCACAAAACGACCGATAAAACCAATCACGAATTCATCGTTTTCAATGCCTAAAGATCGGGCTAAATCGGGTTGCTTGCTGGGGGAAAAAAGGACTTCATCCACTCCTAATTGTGGTAAAACGGTGTATTTACCCCTGTAACCCCGTTCTTTTAAAACATCTACCCCGTCCTGATTACCGGCGATTAAACCATCGGTATTTTTCAGGTTATAAGCTTCTAACCAAGAGATGGGAAATTTAGGAGTATAGGGAAGATTCCACCAGGTAAAAAATACATTTTTAGCCTGGAGATTTAAGAGACGATTCAGAGTAATAAATTGACCATAAGCGAGAGATTTAGAACCCTGTTCCACTTGAATAATATCGGGTCTAAATTTTTGCAATAAAGAAATTATATCAGTGCCAAAAGTTAATAAAGCTTGGTTATTCTGGCTAAAATTAGAGATAGGAATAACTCGGAAATTGTCGGCTATTTTCGGTTGACTTTCAATGATTTTATTTTGGACTCCTCCCGGTTGCCAACGTTGGGGAACAACAATAGTAACTTCAATATTGGGATTTAATCTTGTCAGGGCGCGCAGTTTCTCACAGTTGAGATCAACTATATATGTATGACTAGCGACTAAAATTCTCATAGATTATCTAGTTTTGTATAAATTTGACCATCATTCCAGAGGGACTTTACTTGAGTTTTCAGAGCATCGAGAAAACCTAAACTATAAAAAATTCCCCTAGAAAGGATTTTAATCGGGGAACCACCTTTATTACAGGGAGGATTGCCAAGAACGTGACAATCAAATAATTTAGCGTAGAGTCGCAATTGTTGAGCGGGAGTGAGATTTTTCAGGGCCATCAGAAAGTGATTATGATAAAAAGTCGTCTGATAACTCAAAGAACGAGTGCTAATATCATGACAGCCGCCGGTTTCTTCCCCTAAATGAACCAGATAAGCGGTGGGATCGTACCAGACATGATAGGGAGTCCGGCGTAACCTTAAGCAAAAATCCGATTCCTCGCGCACGGCACTGCCACGAAAGCGTTCATCGAACCAAATGCCGTATTTAGTAAATATATCCTTCCGGAAAGACATATTACAGCCCCGGGCCGAGATTACCTGCTGGGGTTTAGTGGTGTGGACAAGATCGATGTAATACCAAGCAATGCCCGGATCCATGGCTTGGGGGGGTAAAAAGTCGATTTCGTAGGGTTTGCTGGTATCTGTCGCCATTTTTTGGGAGTCACCCAATTTCATGCGATCGAATACCCGACCTGCCACTACACCTATCTCAGGGTTCTTGACAAAATTCTCACTATGTGCTTTGAGATAATTATCCGGTAGCCGCACATCATCATCGATAAAAAGAACGATATCGCCTTGGGCGCGACGGACTCCATAATTTCTCGCACCGGGTAAACTCGCCCAATCCAGCCGATACCAGCTAATTTTGTGCTGATTAGCCATATTTTCCAGATAGGATTGTATGGCGGGGCTGTGGGTAGCGGTCTGGTCGATAACTAATACCTCAAAATCGGGATAATCTTGTTTGAGTAGGTCATCGAGGGTATCTTTAAGAGGCTCTTCGCGTCGATAGGTGGGTATGATGACAGAAATCGAGGGAAAATTCATAGCAGGGAATGGGGGAATGGGGGAGTGGGGGAGTGGGGGAGTGGGGGAGTGGGGAAATGGGGGAATGGGGGAATTTCCACTAAAACCCTAAAACCCCAACACCCTAAAACCCAACACCCATATTTCAAGCTAAAGAAACACCTTTGCGTTTAAAATTTAAGCCCTTTTTGGAGGATTTTGTGGCGGTTTCCCCCGCCAGAATTTTAGCCTCTTTTTCCTGTTTTTCGATCACGGGTAATCTAAAAATTACGCCCGCAAATATCCAGTAATAAACGCCCACAGGATCCGTATCGAGGGCATACCAATAGGGAAGATAGGCAACAAAGAGCAGCAAAACCCAATAACTACCGGCAAAACCTCGCAGAGTGGGATCTTTGAGGGAACGATAGGTGCGGAAGGCCAGATAAACTAGATGGGTCATGAATATCATGTACAAGGCAAAACCAATGTATCCCAACTCGAATAAAACTTTAGTGTGATAGGTTTCCACAAAGGAAATATCACCGAAAACCCTAGCAGAAGCTGTGGCCACACCAAGTCCACGACCTAAAATACCGCCCTGATTACGGATAGCAAAATCCAACTGTTCTTGAAGAAAAGCGGTGGGGGGAGCCTGTTGCCAACGGCTGATGGCACTATCGTAGCGTTGTTGGACAAAATCCGGGTTAAGGAAAGAAAAACCGATAGCTAGAAGTAAAGTGGCGGCAAAAATGATCGGCAAAAATCGTTTTAAGTTAGCGATTTGTCCTGTAAGAATCGTCATCAGACCAATAATCATCGGTACAGCAAAGAAAGCTAGTCTTTGCCCAGAGATCACTGCATTAATAAAAACTAGGGTTAAACCCACTAGGGCTGCTAGTCGCCATTTTTGGGAAGTTTCACTAAAGGCACTGGCATAACAAACTACGGCATTAGAGACCAAAAACCAAGCCCAGTGCCAGGGGGAAACAAAGGTACCTGGTAGGCGGATCATATTCACTTCCGGACTATACACTAATGCCCCACCAACCAAACACCTTGCATCTAAGTGGGCTTTGAATAGTGCATCAGCTACAAAGCCTCTAGTTCCTACACAACGACCGGTTTTCAGCATCCAGTATTGCATTAGTCCTAGGACACAACAAATAATCGCTAAAGTCACTAAAAGACGACTAAAAAATAATAGGGTCGGTTTGTCTTTGATTAAGTAATAAGTGCAGAAGATCAAGGGGACATAACCCAGCAAAACTTTAAATCCTAATATTCCTTGCAGAAAAGTCTCACTTTCCCGACAGGGAACCCCGCGCAAACGACCATCCCTAAAGATACTCATCCCAGCCACGGAATCACAAGTAGGCAGAAATTGTCTCTGCAAATTGACGGCTAATAGACAAACTACACAGAAAACAAAGATTAATAATAGGGTTGTACCTAATTGTTTGGGGACAATAATCGGTAATTGCTTTTTTCGACATTCTAAAACTAAGGCGATTAAAGCGGGTAGATAAAAGATATCTTTACTAAGCTGGAGGATTGAACTACCTCCCAACCAATACACGATAGTGCCAGTGAAGGGGACATAGATAATAAATGCCCAAAGAGCCATGCGAGGATAGCTAAAGGAGAAAACTACTAAAATTAAGGCTAAACTTACTGCCGCTCCTATCTTGGCATCAAATAATAAGCTGAGGGGTAATCCGAGCAAAATTGCTACACAAATGGCAAAAACAATTAACCCCGTTAACTTTTGTTTCTTTTGCCTTTCTTCTTTTTTGAGGGCAAGTTTCTCTTTGATGTTAAGCGGGGGACTATCAGCTTTTGTTTGGCCCTGTTTATGCTTTTTTTTCTGGCGATCGATACCTAGTCTGGTCATAATTAGGCCTTGCTACGCTACGCTAAGGGCATTATAATCCCTGTCCCCCTCGATCGACTACAAAAGATAGCTTCGCACCGCTGCCACTAGCCTTTCTGTCCAAAAATTGGCTAATTCTAGGGTTTCTGCTTCCACCATCACCCGAATTAACGGTTCTGTCCCGGAAGCTCGCACCAAAATTCGGCCTTTTTCTGCCATAGCTGTCTCAGCTTGGCGGATTTCTCGCCGCAAAGGTTCACATTGCTGCCAATTACGTCGCACTTCTCTATCTTCCACCCGCACATTGCGTAAAATCTGCGGATAGGTGACAAAGCTATGATCGACTAAGTTAGCCAAGGAAACCGCCGATTTCTGCACTAAAGCCGCTAAATGTAGGGCGGTTTGCATTCCATCCCCAGAAACCCCGTAATGATGGCAGAGGATATGACCGGATTGTTCACCCCCTAGCATGGCTCCAGTTTCCCACATTTGCGCCTGAACGTGCTGATCACCCACGGCAGTCCGCAAGAATTGACCCCCCAGTTTTTGCCAAGCGCGTTCAAAACCTAAATTAGCCATCACCGTGGCTACTAATAACCCATCGGGTAGCTGTCCTGCTTCTAAGAGGGAACGACCCCAAAAATAGAGGATATAATCGCCATCTACTACTCTACCTTGACTATCCACGGCCAGGACTCGATCGGCATCGCCATCGAAGGCAAACCCTAAATCCGCTTGCTGATTAATCACCGCCGCCTGTAAGCTTTCTAAATGGGTAGAACCACAATTAACGTTAATGCGATCGCCGTCGGCTCGATCGTGTAGGCAGATAACTTCCGCCCCCAAGGTTTGGAATACTAAAGGTGCTAGGTTAACGGCTGCCCCCCAAGCTAGATCTAAAACTATTTTTAATCCCGATAGGTTAATATCCGTCCCGACGGAATCAATGACAGCTTGATAGTATTTTTGGATTAATTCGGGACAAAAAGTCGCTTTTCCCCAATTTTCTGGTTTATCTGCTAATTCTAAATTGCCTCTTAAACCCGCTTCTATCTGTGCCGCTAAACTGCCAGACAATTTTAAACCGCTGCCGTCAAAAAATTTAATGCCGTTATCTTCAGGAGGATTATGACTGGCAGAAATCATGATCCCCCCCATCGCTTCGCTTTCTCTGGTTAAATAGGCGACGCAGGGAGTGGGACATAATCCCAGTTGCCAGACTTCTATTCCCGCCCAAGTTAAACCCGCAGTGATAGCATTGGCTAACATATCACTGGAATTACGGGAATCTTGACCGATAATTATCGGTTTGGTGACACCAGCCTGATTTTTTAATACCTGTCCTGCCCAAAATCCGATTTGTAGCGCTAGGGGGGCAGTTAATAATTCTCCCACTTGGCCGCGAATTCCGTCCGTGCCAAACAGGGGGGATGGCGGTAATTCGATTAAACCCGTTAAGGATAACAGGGGATGCGATCGATTTTTTTGTCCATTTTGATACGATAGAGAAGCTACCATGGCCGATTCCTTTCCTCACACGACACATTCAGAGGATAACATGATCACCGATTTTTTGAAATCAATGTTCCCAGTTGACCTTAATCCTCCTTCCGGGGTTCCTTACATAGGGTGTGGGGAGATGGGGAGATGGGGTGTGGGGTGTGGGGTGTGGGGTATGGGGTGTGGGGTGTGGGGTGTGGTGTGTGGGGAGATGGGGAGAATAAATAAAAATAGTCTCCTCAATCCTGTCTCCTCAATCCTGTCTCCTCAATCCTGAATGAAGATTGTTGATTTTTGCAGGAGGTCTAATCAAGGAACCGAGGTTATTTGGTAAGCTAAAACGGTAATCTTGACCCCCGAATGCCCGTGCTGATCAGTGTTGTCATCCCTACCTACAATCGCCAAGCAATTTTAAAAAAATGTTTACTAGCCCTAGAAAATCAGCGTTTAACCGATAATAAAGTGGAAAACTACGAAATAGTCCTTGTCGATGATGGCTCTACCGATGCGACGATCGCCTGGCTAGAAAGTCACAAAGCCAATTTACCCCATCTGCAACTGTGGCAACAGGATCACGGCGGACCGGCGATCGCTAGGAATCTGGGGGTAGAAAAAGCCCGTGGTGATACAATTATTTTTATCGATAGCGATCTGGTAGTGACAGAAAATTTTTTGCAAGCTCATGCCGACGCTTTAACTGCTGGAGCAGCCAATCTCGGCAGCGATCGCTTATTTACCTACGGCACTGTCATTAATACCTGTAACTTCGAGCATCCCAGCAGTGAACCCTATAAAATCACCGATTTCTCCGCCGCCTATTTTGCCACGGGCAACGTGGCGATCGCTAAAAAATGGTTATTAGCGGCAGGATTATTTGATACTCAGTTTCAACTCTACGGTTGGGAAGATTTGGAATTAGGGGTGAGATTGAAGCAATTGGGACTAAAATTAATTAAATGTCCAGAAGCCGTCGGTTATCATTGGCATCCCCCCTTTAATCTCGCTCAAATTCCCAATCTCATCGATAAGGAAATTCAACGAGGACGAATGGGAGTGCTTTTTTATCAAAAACATCCCACCTGGGAAGTGCGGATGATGATTCAAATGACTTGGATTCATCGACTGTTGTGGGGTTTACTTTCCCTGGGGGGAACCCTGAATGAACGCAGCCTCTCCCCGCTGTTACAATGGTTAATCGATCGAGGTAAACCGCAATTAGCCCTAGAAATTGCCCGCATTTTTCTCAATTGGTACAACGTGCGCGGCGTTTATCAAGCTTATCGGGAAATACAGCTTCAGTGAAATGTCTTGCCGAACACCACCGACGGCGTTTCTCACAAAGACGAGGTATGACTGGATTTGACATCGACAACCGACTCCCTAAAACCAGAGACTTTGTACCTCACCATCGAGATAACTGCCCTAAAGGTGAACATTTGCCGATAAAAAACTGAATATTTGCTTTCTTTTTCTGATAATTGCTGCCACAATCAAAAGCAATCGGCATAGGGAGCGGCGGAAAACACTGACCACATTTGCCCCTTGTGAATTATCCTCTGAGATTGGGCATATTATAAAGTAAATTTTCCTAGAGGAGGAATCCCATAATGAATATCTTCGATATTTTAATCGGTTTTGTCGGTGGAGGTGCGATCGGGGGTGGGGCTTTATATGCCCTGCAAGAGGGAAAAATCAGGGAAGCACTACAGAAATATGAGAAAGTTCGGGCGGCTTTAGGTGAAACCGAAAAGGAGTTAAAAGACAGCAAAGGACAGTTAAAACAACTCGCTCTCTCCGAAGAACGGATTCGCAATATCGAAGCCACCTATAGAGAAGAAGTGGCTAAATTGCAAGAAGAGTTAGAAGATAGCCAAGGACGTTTACAAGAGATAGCCAGCGCAAATCCCGCTCAAGCCGTGGAAGTCGCCGATAAAACCCAAATTCAGCCACTTGAACCGGAATACGAAGCTAAAATCGAGGAATTGCGCCAAAGCTATCAAAGTCAAATACAAGAGATCATAGACGGGAAGCAAGGGGAAATGGAAGCCCTGCGTCAAAGTCAACAGGAGCAGATTCTAGAATTAGAAAAGGGCTATCAGTCGCAAATTCAACAACTAGAACAGGGTTATCAAAGCCAACTGTTAGAATTACAAAACGCCCGCCAAGCAGTAGTGGATGATCGAACCACTGAAATCGTCGAACCCTGGGATGATTTCCCCGATAGCCCCAGTGCCGAAGAAATAAATCCTTTTGATGGTTTTATCACCGAAGAAAACCTAGGATTGGAACCAGAATTTGCCCCCGAAATGCCCCTAGAAACCTCCGTTTCCGAGGAGACATTTGACGGTTTAAACAGCCCAGAAGAAACCTTAGTTTCTCCAGAAATGACTGAGAGCGAAGATTTTCCCGTCATGGCAGAACCAGCAATCTCTGACTGGGAGATGTCCGCTGCTGAGATAGAATTTCTCAACAGTTTAACATTAGAGGAAGAAACGAGAACTATCGGTAGCCTAGAAGAATTATCGGCTAATTACGGTCAGATTCAAGAAACCGTTAGCAGTGACACCAGTTTCTCTGATTTATTAGCCCCCGACACCGAAAAATTCGCTGATAACCAAAATTTTCTCGATGACTTATTTGCTGATACCGCTGACAGCAATAACCCCGAATTATTCGATTATTTTGCGGAAGAAACCCCTACAGTTGCATCTAACCGCCAAAATGTTGCTTCTGTTGCGAGTGACCAAGAAGAACTAGATTTCTTCAGTATGTTGGATAATGAAGAAATGGCTAATCTAGAATCCTTACCTTCTGACGAAGAACTGCCCCTTGATGATCTATTTAGCGATGATTTATTCTCGGATGGGGACAATAGCAAAACCACGAGGCTAGAATCTCATCAGTAGGCAGATTGCCCGCTATGAAGGCAGAAGACAGAATTTCTTCCCCACCCGATTTCTGGCTTCTGACTTTCTTAACTGCGCCACCAGATGGGCGTTTTCCCCCTGTCCCCCGATTCCCTTACCATAACGTGGAAAAAAAATCTACATCAAAAGTAGTGGACATTGGCAAAAAAACAAATATGATATAGGAGGATACGTTGTATCCTTTTGACTTTACCTAACCTTATAACTAAGGAGATCTTCCAGTGGAACTCACTATCAAAACCCTTGTTTTATCCACTGCCACTTTCGGCTTAATGTTGGGTGTGGCACAAAACGCCCAAGCCGCTACTCTAATTTCTGGAGTCACTGCCGCAACGACGAACATACCCGGACAGAGTTCGCCACTATGGGATCTAAACGATACTGTCAACGGCAAGGGGCTGCCCGGTAACACTCCGAGTCTTACGGGAAATCACCTGCCGTCGAACACCGGTAATTCTTGGCGGTCAGTGGAATCCCTAAACCCGGGTGCTGGAGGTAATATCACTTTTAGTCTCAATGGTAGCTATAATCTATCTGGGTTTACTTTCTGGAACCTTGGCGGTAATGGTGAAGCTCTTACCCGTCAGGGAATTAAAAATGTGACGATTCAATACTCCAACGGTGGAACAACTTGGATTACCCTGAGTGGCGCTGGCGTTCCCAGTATGTTTGCTCAAGGAACTTTTGGTTCCCCAGCTACCAGCCAGACCCCACAGCAGTTCAATTTTGCCCCAGTCGCTGCGACTCATGTTAGATTTACTAATCTGAGTAACTTTGGGGGGTTCACTGGCAGCGCGAACAATCGCATTGGCTTCTCAGAGATTCAGTTTGCAACCGAAATCCCCGAACCTTCTTCCTTGCTTGCTCTGTTAGCCTTTGGTTTAGCGGGCGTTAGTTTGGGAAAAAGAATTTAACTTAGTGTCAGCAGAAGTCCCTCGCTAGAAGTCCCTCGCTTTTAGCGATGGGATGAATGCCCAACATATAGACAATTCTCAAAAACCGATGCTCCGATAAACAGATATTGACCACTATTCCTTAAGCGATAACCGAGCTTCGGCGGGTCGTGTTGCCAGGACAAGTATGGGTCTTAGGAACTAGGACGGATGCCGGGGTCGGGAAGGTAAGACTGGCTATCTTTCGGGCGTTGTCAGGTGTAAAGATGAATCAAGCAAAAGTGTAGGGAACTGGAACATCCTTAAACTTAAGGTAATGAATTAGAAGCGGTAGGGAATTTTCTAACATTTTGACACATT
>NZ_JACJSW010000028.1:0-10687 GCF_014698375.1 Microcystis flos-aquae FACHB-1344
GATAAAGCGAGGGAAGAAAATAGACTCCTTCTGGCCAATCTGGGTCTAATTTTGCCCCAAATCCCTCTAAAACAGTGATACCAGCCGAAGGGGATAAAATCCACAAACGAGGGGCATTGTCTTCATTGTAGCTCTGATTTTCTCGTTTAGCTTGTCTTTGCAGTTCGGCTAAAATTGTCAAAAGTTTCGCTAAACAATTGCGAATCTCGCTCCGGTTAGGAGGATTGCGATAGGGTTCAATTAAGACAGTATTAAGGACAATTCTGCCTAATAATCCCAGATAATTGGGGTTGGGTTCGGCATTGGGGGAAAAAAATAAATCTATCTGTCGAGTTTCGTCGCTGACTTCTTTGCTGATTTCGACGATTCCCAGGGGAGAAAGTAATTGTTCAAGGTAATTTTTGGCAAATTGGTCATGGGGTTTCATGGACTGAGCAGTTAATCGATAATTCTCAATTGTATAGTTATTAAAAAAGTGGGTTTAAATAACCCACTTCTCAAGTGATGATTGGTAGTTTTTGGGATCGGAATTTTCAAACTGTGCCAGAAACTATGAGCAGCCATGGCAATTATTCTCCTTGTCAATAGTGAGCAATTGTAAGATTAGACTACCTTTTCGAGAAAATCATAAATTTTGTCTAATTGTTCCAAGGTCACTAAACCGTACTGCCAGAGAATCATCGGTAAATGAATTTTATCAGATTGGATCGAGCGCTCGGCCATAGCGATCGATTCTTGGGGAAGGGACAATTCCTCTTGTAGAAATTGTCGGAATTGGGAATAGGCAATCGTGGACATGGGGGTACTTTTTCCTCAATAGTATATCTCGTAATTTCAATAAAACACCACCTGATCGGTTTCAAGGACAGTTAGTCTCGCGACCGTTGTTTCTGTATCTAAGCTATCTCGATGATTTCGATAGAGCTGCTTAAATTGTAATCAGCTTTTCTAAAAATCGCTGGCTCTCTTAAGATAGTCCCGTTAGCTCGAGCAGAATTTTGTCTCTGTTTAATCTATAGCAAGGGTGAAGATTATTCAATCTATGCTTGATAGACTATAAAAATCTTAATCGATATGGTTATATCTTAAACAGTATAAATGCGTAATACCTTATAACAGCCATACTTATACTTCCAGACAAGGGACACCTTCTATAAGAAAGTTAACACCATTTTCAAAAATCAAGGTCTTGAGATAGACTCAATCTTAATTTTATCTCCTTCTTTCACTCCTAATTCTTTCGCTCGGCCCCCGGCTAGTTCGATCACTTGATTAACCATGGTGTTTGGCCCATAGACAGGACAAGGATCGACAGCACAAGGAGGGACATTGAGCAAAACTGCTTTTACTATACCATCTTTTAGAAAAATCATGTCTAGAGGAATCGAGACATTTTTCATCCAAAACCGGGCCACCAGAGGTTGTGCAAAGGGAAATAGCATACCGCGATTTTTCTCCAAAGACAAGCGATACATTAAACCCTTGGCCTGTTGTTCTGGGGTTTGAGCCACTTCTAACTCAATCATCTCACCATTAATATCTGCTTTGGCCGTGAGCGGTAATATTTGCCCTTGATTCTCAGTCGTAATCTGAGCCTTCGAACTATTATTACCATTGAGATTAGTCGATTGACAACTCAGCAGCAACAAACCTAAAAATAGTATTAACTTGATCTTGAGCATAAATGATTTTTTACCAGTCATCACCAATAGTTATCAATACTTAATTTTTCTAGTATAAGTGGAAAATTAAGCAGATAAGACATTATCATAAAGTGGCGACAGCAAATATAAAAATAGTATTAAAAATATCTAGCATGGGGGTGAGCATCCTTCCTTGAGGAGAGGGGCAGGATTGCTAGAACGTATATACTAGGAAAATTCTCAAAGTTATTGGCCGATTTTCCCCCTCAATTTTGCCCTAGTCCGGCAGCAGTCGATCGCCTTCGTAGGTTAAAATACCATTGATCTGTTGATCGATTATTGTAGGCTCAGGAGCAATCACCATGACCGCAGAAAGTATGTTATTTAATGGGGCGATCGTGGCGATCGTTCTCGTCCTCGTCGGATTAGCTTGGGGTTTTCTCCTCCTCAAAATCCAAGGTGGAGAAGCGGAATAGCTTGTTTTTCCGTTCATGGTTACTTTATTAGTAATCATGAACTAATTTTTCCCCATCAAAAGTAATTAAGAGAAAATCAATAACTAAAATTTTATAGCTATACCTATGACCACTCCCACGATCGAGTTTTTTGTCGGTTTATCAGAAGAATTAAGCGGTGTTAGTCTCCGCAAAAATAAAAGTACCGGGATTCGCAATGTCCTGATGACTTTTAAAACCCTGAAAGCGATCGAACGTTTCCAAAGTTTCACCACCCGTACCTACGGCGATCTCCGTCTCACCGATGAGGAAGGAGTGATTATAGTTATTCCCAACTCGACTAAGTTTATTTTTGGAGGAGATGAAGGGGATGAAATTCAACGGGTAGAATGTGGTTTTGAAATCACCGATGAACACTGGGAGCGTTTTATGCGCTTTATGAATCGTTATGCGGCAGCCAACGGGATGGGGTATCAGGATAAGTGAGAAGTGGGGTGTGGGGTGTAGGGTGTAGGGTGTGGGGAGAATAAATAAAAATAATCTCCTGATTGACTCCTGACTCCTGACTCCTGAATACTGAGTTCTGATAGTTAAAAACGAGCTAAAATAAGGATAAATTTAGTCAAGAAACCATGAAAATAGCGATTACTGGGGCGACGGGATTTGTGGGTAGTAGATTGGTGGTCAAACTCTATGATCGCGGCGATGACATCCTAATTTTGACTCGCAATCCCGATAAAGCCGGGAGAATTTACCCAAAGTCAATCTATCCTAAGATAGAGATTATTCCTTATATCGCCACAGAATCGGGGGATTGGCAAAAAGAGATTTCCGGATGTGACGCGGTGATTAATCTAGCGGGAGAACCGATTTCGGAACGCTGGACCGGTGAAGTAAAACAGGCAATCGTCGCTAGTCGGCAAATCGGCACCGAGAAAATTGTCGAGGCGATCGCCTTGGCCGCCCAGAAACCGCAAGTTTTAATTAACTCCTCGGCGATCGGTTACTATGGAACCAGTGAAACCGCTAGTTTTGACGAAAATAGCCCTCCTGGTGACGATTTTCTGGCAGATGTCTGTAAAAAGTGGGAAACAGCCGCCCAAAAAGTTAAAGATTACGGCACTCGTTTAGTCATTCTTCGCACGGGTATTGTTTTAGGCAATGGGGGAGCTTTAGGGAAAATGATCCCACCCTTCAAACTATTTGCCGGCGGACCGATTGGCAGCGGTCGTCAGTGGTTTTCTTGGATTCATCGGGATGATTTAATTAATTTAATTATCTATTGTCTCGATCGCCCAGAAATTAACGGTACTTTCAACGCTACTGCACCCAATCCCGTCCGGATGAAAGAATTCTGTCAGATTTTAGGGGAAGTAATGAATCGTCCTTCTTGGTTGCCAGTGCCAGATTTTGCCCTCGAAATTCTCTTGGGAGAAGGAGCAAAAATCGTCTTAGAAGGTCAAGAAGTGCTGCCAAAAGCCACTCAAGCGCTCGGTTTTGACTATCGTTATCCTAATCTAGAAGCGGCCTTACAAGAAATCGTCCCGAAAATGTAGAAAGCTGATACAATACCCGAGTCCAAATGATCTCAATCTATTTTTCACTCCAGACGGGATGGGAGAATAAAGAGGCGGCCACTCTCACCCCGCGCAGTTGATTTAACAGGGGTAAATGGCCCACGGGAGCGCTTAAATCCCAGATAAATTCTTGGGGGTATTTCGTCCAATTATTGCCATTTTTCCAACCAATTTTCGGCCAGAGTTTCGGGAAATCTTGACCGACACCTATCCATAATTTGCGCTGCACCGACCAACCGAATTTCCCTTCCGAATGAACTAACCAAAGATGATCAATAGTCTGAATGTCAACCTTGGGAAAAGCTTCTACTTCCGTAAAATAGACCCATTTCCTCTGTATTGCTCCTTCTCCTGCTAATTCACAGAGTTTTTGACGGGTGAGACTATCGGCAGTTTGAAAATCCTGTTTAGCCAATAATTCCTGTAAAAGTCGATAATCGATACCTTTAGCACTATCGAGGGGAACAACACCCGTGGGGAAATAATTAGCTAAAAATTCCTTGCTCTGATCGCTATTATCTTGATAGAGCAATTGATAAGCCTTACCTGTCACCAGATTAACAGGAGTGGGCTGCTGGGCCAACAAAAAATCTCTCAATACAGTTAGGCCAGCTTCTCCGGCCCCAGCTAATTGTGTCAGAATCTGTAATTGATTTTTCGGCGACTCAGTGGCTAATTGACTCATCTTACGGGTAATATCCTCGCTTTGTTCTTCTACTAACACGCCATTCTGGTCAGTCATATCATCACTTTTAAGACCACTCCTTCAATACTATTACCACTATTTCGGGGTCGCTGCTCGATTTTTTCCTGACAAAAAAGGGATTTTTAGCGGGTGGTTGATCGTACACTGAAAGAGAGAACTATTTTGGTTATCTAGATCACCGACGGTCAAAATTCCCTTAACTGAATCGGGGATGCGCGGGGATTGTAACAAAATTTATCGATTTCTTGACAAAAAACACCGATCATGCTATCAACTGAACCTAAAATCAGCAATTCCGGACAAAAATATTTAGCCTATCAAGATTGTCTATCCCCGAATCAAACCCTGTTACCCCTGACAGCCAAGGTTAATAACCGCGATTGTCTAGAAATCGGTGGTTGTGATGTCACCACCCTAGTGGAACGTTTCGGTTCACCCTTGTATATTGTCGATGAAGTCACCCTCCGCACAGCCTGTCGTCAATACCTGCAAGGTTTCCAGACTCATTATCCCGGAGAATCTAGGGTAATTTATGCCTCGAAAGCGTGGAATTGCCTGGCCCTATCGGCCGTGGTCGCTAGGGAGGGATTAGGTTTTGATGTGGTGTCGGCCGGAGAAATTCACACGGTGTTAACCGCTTTAGACCAGATCAATAAAACCGATGTGCCGATATACTTTCATGGTAATAACAAATCGATCGCCGAGTTAGAATATGCGATCGAGCATAACTGCATTATTGTCGTTGATAACTGGCTAGAGTTAGAAAATCTGGTTAAATTAGGCGAAAATCGTCCTGATAACCCTATTCCGATCCTATTGCGGTTAACCCCCGGCATCGAGTGTCACACCCACGAATATATTCGCACGGGTCACTTAGACAGTAAATTTGGTTTTGACCCTCATCAAATCGAAGCGGTATTTGACTATGTTTTAGCTCATCCGCTGCTGAATTGTCTGGGTTTACACGCTCACATCGGTTCCCAGATTTTTGAACGTCAACCCCACCAAGACCTGGCCGCTGTGCTGGCAGATTGGTTTAAATTAGGATTAGAACGGGGTTTACCCCTAGAGCAATTAAATGTGGGTGGTGGTTTAGGGATTCGCTACCTGGAAAGTGATGACCCCCCAAGTATCGAGGAATGGGTGCAAGCAGTGTCCTTAGCAGTGGCCAAAGCTTGTCAGGAAAGAGGTATCGCTTATCCCCTGCTCATTGCCGAACCGGGACGCTCTCTGATTGCCACCGCTTGCGTAACGGCCTATACAGTGGGTAATCGCAAAGAAATCCCCGAAATCCGCACCTATATCGCCGTCGATGGCGGAATGTCCGATAATCCTCGACCGATTACCTATCAATCGGTTTACCGGGCCGTGGTCGCCAATAAAATGAGTCAAGAATGTCAGGAAGTGGTGACAATAGCTGGAAAACATTGTGAATCAGGCGATATTCTAATTAAGGATATTACGCTACCGAAAACCAACCCGGGGGATATTTTAGTGGTTTTAGCCACGGGGGCCTATAACTACAGTATGGCTTCTAATTACAACCGCTTACCCCGTCCGGCGGCGGTAATTGTCCACAACGGAGAAGCTAATCTGATCCTTGAACGGGAAAATCTGGCGGATTTGCTGCGTCAAGACCGTTTACCGAAAAATTGGGTTTAAAGCCTCGCCCTTTTAGGGCGACTTTATAGGATGTATGATATTAAGAATAGCGGGCAGGGTAAGCAACCGCTTAAAAAACCCAGTCATCAACCGATGAACGCACCTTGAAAACTAGAGTTATGGGGTTCTATAGGGGAATGCTCCTATAGGTAAAAGCTCTAAGCGTCAAGTACCAAAGAAACCAATTATTTTAGAGGTTTTGAACTGTATCGTAGGGCATACGAGAACAGGCTTCTGTAATGGAGCGAAAGTCTGAGGAGAGAACCACCTCTGGGTTGGATTTCGCCAGGAATCTAATTCAAGTGGACTCGTTGAGCCAGAAATTCACAGCAGTGATGCTAGAAGAATCCACGTCCGTTTACGGCGTGGGGTATGTCAACCAATCGACTCTCCTTGATATAAACCTCATCGCTATCGTCCCCCATGTCGGGTTTTTTTCTGGACCCTCGCCGGTTATTGTCCTGGATTCTCAGCCATGGTCTGTCAGTCCTAGACTTTGGGTTAGTTCTCCTCCTTACCTATATGCTGCTGCTAATTATCGGCGAGCGGCGTACCTTTTGGATGGTGCGAGGACTAATCTACTTAATGCTGGCCTCGGTGATTAGCGATGCCCTAGGATTGCGCTTGCTGGGGTTAGTCCTAGAAAAATTGATTTTGGGGGCAGCAGTGGCGATTGCTGTGATTTTTCAGTCGGAATTCCGCCGTTTTTTAGAATTATTGGGCAAAGGTCAAGTGTGGGAATTATTTAAAAAAAGTTCCCCCACTCCCAAGACCGATAATGTCATTGATGAGTTAGTGGACGCGGTGAAGGATCTATCTCAAAATCGCACCGGCGCGCTGATGGTATTAGAAACCAGTGGCAATCTCGACACCAAGGTGTTTGTCAATCCGGGGGTGACGCTCAATGGCCAAGTATCTAAGGAATTAATTCAAACTATTTTTCAAACTAAAACTTTACTGCACGATGGGGCCGTATTTATTCGGGGCGATCGAGTGGTGGCCGCTGGTGTTATTCTACCCTTATCGGAGCGCAGTACCTCTAGGCAATTAGGCACCCGTCATCGGGCGGCCATGGGCATTACCGAAAGGCTAGATAATTGTATCTGTATTGTGGTTTCTGAGGAAACCGGCTCGATTTCCCTCGCGTCGGGGGGTAATTTGGATCGGCCTTTAACCAGTAGTAAACTAAAAGAGCTGCTCGAAGCGAAGTTTTCTCCGTCGGGAGAGGGGGAAGTGGTCGCACCGAGTTGGGGACGTTTAGGGCGTACAATTGGCTTAAAAGGTCGTCTAATCTTAGAAAAATTCTCCCGTTCGCCCAGCGCAACCCCGAAAGATAGAAAATGACTGTTAAACCGAGCTTATCACCAGAATTACCTACGGATTTAGATAAAAACCGTTTGCCTCAGCACGTCGCAGTGATTATGGATGGGAACGGTCGTTGGGCGAAAAATCGTGGTTTACCCCGGATTATGGGCCATCAACGGGGAGTAGATGCACTTAAGGACTTGCTGCGCTGTTGTCGTGACTGGGGGATTCCCGCTTTAACTGCTTATGCTTTTTCTACAGAAAATTGGGGTCGTCCCCTCGAGGAAGTAGAGTTTTTAATGACTCTATTCGAGCGGGTTTTGCGGCGCGAATTAGAAGAAATGATGCAGCAAAATGTCAAAATTCGCTTTATTGGTAATTTATCAGTCTTGCCAGAGTCTTTAAGACGGGAAATTGCTAAATCTCAAGCAGAAACTAGCCAAAATTCCGGTATTCAATTTACGGTGGCTACTAATTATGGTGGCCGAGAGGAGATCGTGCAAGCTTGTCAGGCGATCGCTCGTCAGGTGCAACAGGGTTTAGTCTCCCCAGAAGCAATCGATGAATCTCTCTTTGAACAGTATCTTTATACTGCCGGGATTCCTAACCCAGACCTGTTAATTCGCAGTAGTGGGGAAATGCGAATTAGTAATTTTTTACTCTGGCAAATGGCCTACGCGGAAATCTATGTTACTGACACCCTCTGGCCCGATTTCGATCGAGTGCAATTTCACCGCGCTTTAAAAGATTATCAGGGTCGTCATCGTCGTTTTGGCAAATTATAAGGGCTGCAGCCCAAATTGCTCAAAATAGCCACTGTGGGGCAGTTAAAGGACAATTTTTGATTTTTACAAGAGGTCTGATCACTTTTAATCTTAAACTCCCTGGGGCAACGGTTAAACTGCGACGAGAGGTCGTTTGTGATCTTCTCGATTTCCCCAATACGGTAATCCGTAAATCGGCTGGAGCTAGACTTTTTCCCCGGCTAAAATAAAATAGGGGAGAGAATAACTATCGACGATAAGCAGTTTTAAGATTATGGGATTCTTTGACTCAGAAGTGGTTCAACAGGAAGCTAGACAGCTATTTGAGGATTACCAGTCCCTCACACAACTAGGCAGCGAGTACGGTAAATTCGATCGAGAGGGCAAAATCATCTTTATCGATAGGATGGAGGAGTTAATGGAACGCTACAAGATATTTATGAAGCGTTTCGAGTTATCTGAGGATTTCTCCGCCCAAATGACCGTAGAACAGCTAAAAACCCAATTAGGTCAATTTGGTATGACTCCCCAAATGATGTTCGACCAAATGGAGCAAACCCTTGAACGGATGAAGGCAGAGATTCGCTAAAATTGCCGATATTTATCGGGTATTGGCTGCCTTTTACCCGATATGCCCTCTCCAGTTTACTGCTCGGAAAATTGGGGTTTCTGCGGTTTTTTGAGAACAATGATCTAATAATTTTAAGTAGGTTAACTGATGAACTCCAGGCCAGATTCACAAGAGAATATTGAGCCACCTCAGTATAGTGAAAAAACTAACCGCATTCAGGCAATCAGTCAACTGATTAAGGCAATAACCCCGTTAATTTGGGCTATAGTTGTTCTAGTGGTTATCTTGCCTCTTTTAGGGAAAATTTGGCTAGGAACTGCCGGCAATGAACCGTTAAAAACTAGGGTTGCTACCGAAACTAACCTAGAGATTCCCATCACTATACCCGAAAAATCTAACAGTAAAATTGATCGGGAGATTAGCCAAGCTTTACAGACAGCGAGAGCAAATTCTCAAAGCTTCGCCCTAGGAGAAATTGAGGGATGGGTGGAGGAGTTGATGACAAGAGTAGATCAGGGTTTTTTGCCTTGGTATTTTAACTATTTCAATCAAAAACAATTTGAGGGCAAGGCCTTTTTAAGCGGATTATACTCCTCGATCGCTCACTGGGTCAATACAGATAATCCACCCCCGGAACAGGTGGTGGCGGAAAATTTGACCAAAACTATTCAAACCGAGTTTACTAAACGGGTAATTCGTCCCCAAGAGGCCCAATTGCGTCTAGAGAGAATTACTAGGGATGCCGTTAATTTATATGTCAATAATTTAAGCAATGAATTAGAGAATATTCAGGCCAGTTATCAAATTCCCCAAGGCAAATGGGACCGTTATCTTAGTGATATAGCCATAACAATTCAAGATACCGAGGGCAATATTTCTAACACATCAATTAAACTTTTAGTCGGTGGCACCACTGCTTTAGGAGTTAAATCTCTGGTCCCAGTGATGAAAGTGGGCAGCACAGTTTATTTGTCCCTAGCGGGAAAAACGGGGGCGAAAATTGCCACTAAAACCGGTGGAGCAGTAGCGAGTAGTTTTGGGGCAGAATTAATCGATCCAATCGTGGGAATTGGTTTGATAGTTTGGGATTTATGGGACTATCAGCACCGGGTAAACATTGAAAAACCGATTCTGCGGGATGCCATTTTTAATTATTTACAAGAAGTCAAATATGATCTAGTCAATAATCATCAAGGTAGCGTCCTTTCATCTATTTATCAAATTGAAGCCACTGTCAATAAATCCTTAGTGAGAACCTAAGTAGGGTTGGCTGAAAAAGTTTGTTGGTTGGGTTAGGAGTCAGGAGTACAATTGCATGAATGGGGCTATTATGAGGAATAAAAATATATTTAGGGCTTGCGGCAAAAAGTAGGGGCGAAGCATTCGGATAGGAAATCTACGGTTTCACCGATAGGTTATGCCCGAATGCTTCGCCCCTACAGGACGCGGGCCGATGAAGATGCCAGGTTTTGAACCACGATTCTCTCAAAATCTTGCACCTGTTTCGCCAAACAAAACCCTAAAACCCTTACCTCGTCTATATTTCACATTTATTCAGCAGACCCTATTTATGAATCTATTCTTTCTATTAAGAGTAAAAAAGTTTTAAAAAAACTGAGAAAATACACAAAATCCAGATACGCTAAAAATGTATCTCTTTACTTTCAAAGCCTTATGAAAACAAGTTTAGATACTTTAAAAGTCGAGACCTAATTTTTTTGATTGATTTATTAATAATTTTAATTTCTCTTCCCTTTCTTGTTGTTTTTTTACCTATTAGTATAGTCGTTGCTATTTGGGAATAAATGACTGAAGATAAAGATTAAAAGGAATATCCCCCATTTCTTGTTATCAAATGGTCTTAGCTCATTATAAAGGTCAAAGGTCTTAAGAGAATTACAGAGAATGATTGATCCTATAATAATGGGAAAATCCTCAGAGTGAGGAACTCGCATGAAACCAGCATCCCTGATTCAACTAACCGATAGTCTGAAAGCCCTTTAT
>NZ_JACJSW010000029.1:0-15318 GCF_014698375.1 Microcystis flos-aquae FACHB-1344
AATGGCAGAGTTGGAAAAACAGATTAATCGACTTCCCCATTTGCCAAAGTGGTTTGTGGAAATCCCTTATCAAACCACTTGACTATTGGATCATCTTTTTTATGGAGTTCTCTAATCCCCCAGCAAAACCCTGAATATTCAACTCATAGCCATCAAGTAAACCCATACCAACTAATGGATCTGTCTCTGACTCATTGATTTCAATAGATTTGATCTGACCATCCCAGATCACAGTTGCCTCAAATACGTTAAACATACAGAGGCTTCCATCGCCCAAGATTCCCTCTTCTTGCATATACCACGTTAATCCTAGTGTTGTAATGATAGCAGAAGGCAACGTGAGAAATCCAGTGTAACCAGTGTCAATAACTGCTTTAATCGCTTGCCTCTGGTGATTTTCGCCTAGCACTACGAATTGAATAATTGCTTCTCGGCGCGAATTGACGCTCCCCATCATCATGGCGACACACTGGGGGAACGAAAGCCAAAACGATGGACGGCACGATGTCCAATGCGAATACCAAATATTTGTGCATCAGGAAAACGTATTAACAGTTGTTTGGCAGCTGTTAGGCTGTCGTCAGCCACTTCAAAAGCCCCTGTTTCGATGTCTATTGCTACAATCTTCCCATGATTCCCTTCCTCGATTTGGGAGCGTACCTGAGATTCATAGACTTCGTGTCCACGTCGGGCAAATTCTTCTTTGCTGTAGCGGGGTTGTCGAACTGTCATTGAAGCGACCCTGTGGCAACTTTTGCCCCTCTATTTTAACCTAAACATTGGGAATCTTCCCTAACATTCCTCAACTGGGCCCACAAGAGCAGCACCGCACCTAACCTCACAGCTTCAATCAATGTGCATGGTGCGTTCTCAAAAATCCTGCATTAGGGAACGCATCCTACGGCTGAAACAGTCCAGTCAGCGTAACGCACGAATTTTGAACATTAGATAAGGTGCGTTACATTTCATTAACGCACCCTACAAGATCGGCTATCTGCTATGCAGTGCCTTCGGCATCGCACTGTCCAGTAACGCACGAATTTGTTGATTATCATTCAAGTTGTACATTTCATTAATACACTCTACGATCCAAATGTCTAATTATCGAAGACCTCATGTATTTGGAGGGACTTTCTTTATTACTCAAGTCACTTATCAGAGAGAGCCTTGGCTTTGTTGTGATGTGGCTAGAAAAGCGCTTAGGCAAGGAATCGAAAAGGTTAGGGTGAAATATCCTTTTGTGATTGATGCTTTTGTTCTATTACCTGATCATTTTCATTGTTTATGGACGTTACCAGATGATGATCAAGATTTTTCGGTAAGGTTACGATTAATCAAAACTTATGTCACAAAGCATTATGGGCAGGCATTGGGGGTTAATCGTGAAGTTTCTCGATCGCGGCAAAAACGAGGAGAAGGGAATCTTTGGCAACGCCGATTTTGGGAGCATTTAATCCGAGATGAACAAGATTTTGCAACACATTGCGATTATATTCATGACAATCCAGTGCGGCATGGTTTCTGTGAAAATCCTCAAGATTGGCAATATTCCAGTATCCATCGGTTTATCGCTCAAGGAATTTATCCCCAGGATTGGGGTAGTGGTGAACGTATAGCCAAGCCTGAAGGTTTTTGGGATGATTAAGCAATATAAATGTATCAAATGTAGTGGATTGTTTCAGCTAAAATAGGGCGATAGATTTCGGCTTAAAGTCTTAGATTATAGAATTTATAGCATTTTTCTAATACACCAAATTAGCTGAAACAGTCCAGTAGGGTGTGTTAGCGTCAGCGTAACGCACGAATTTTGAACATTAGATAAGGTGCGTTACATTTCATTAACGCACCCTACCATATCGCACTGAAACAGTCCAGTAGGGTGTGTTAGCGTCAGCGTAACGCACGAATTTTGAACATTAGATAAGGTGCGTTACATTTCATTAACTGAAACAGTCCAGTAGGGTGTGTTAGCGTTAGCGTAACGCACGAATTTTGAACATTAGATAAGGTGCGTTACATTTCATTAACTGAAACAGTCCAGTAGGGTGTGTTAGCGTCAGCGTAACGCACGAATTTTGAACATTAGATAAGGTGCGTTACATTTCATTAACGCACCCTACAAGATCGCACTGAAACAGTCCAGTAGGGTGTGTTAGCGTTAGCGTAACGCACGAATTTTGAACATTAGATAAGGTGCGTTACATTTCATTAACGCACCCTACAAGATCGCACTGAAACAGTCCAGTAGGGTGTGTTAGCGTTAGCGTAACGCACGAATTTTGAACATTAGATAAGGTGCGTTACATTTCATTAACGCACCCTACAAGATCGGCGATCGCACTTAGACTCACAGCTTCAATCAATGTGCATGGTGCGTTCCCCAAAATCGATCGCTGGACCGGTAGGAATTGCATTAGGGAACGCACCCTACAAGATCGGCGATCGCACTCTACTTTGGTGGTGCCGGAGATCTGTCGTTAGTCTGAAAATCTTGATTTGCTGCCTTAGTAAGTCTTTCGTAAGTTTGGTCAGACAATAAACCAGCGGCAAAAGCAAGAAGCAAGATACCTTCAGTGCGTAAATCCTCAACTCTTGCTGTAGATGTTAATCCATTAACAGAAAGATTAACAACAAATGTAGCAATAGCCAATAAGATGCCAAATATGGGCTTGTAAAAATATGATCTTATTGGTGTTTCTTTTTTAGGATCTATATGTTCTCTAATCAGAAAGATAATACTTCCAAGTGCTCCGAGCATAATTAATAAACCAAAGGTATCAACTAATTTTAGCCGCCTTCTTTGATTTTTCTCCGTGATTAACCAGTTTTGAGCTTCGAGGGGTATCAATATATCTTTAGATTGAAATTGAGAACCTCTAAACTTTGCAGGCAAGATATCATTGCTAATAGTTAATTGATTAATGTTAATGTCTTGTAGATCATTCGCAGCAAGGGCTTTCAACTTGGTTTCGACAATTTCAAACAAAATTATATAGTCTTCTTGTTTTCTGTCATCTTGTTGTTTCTGAGTTGTTTCTCTCCATGATGTGTTCACTTGTAGCAAGTCTAATACAGTTCCTATAGGAGGAATTTCATCACTGAATTTCCCTGCATATTTTGTATCAATATAACAATTTAAATAATCAGTGGGAGTAGAAACTTTTTGAGAATTACAAGATTCGTTCTTATTAGATGATATTGCCTTTTCAGTTATCCCTGATAGTAGTTCAACAAGTCGAGAAATATTACCACCGATAGCAAGAATAGAAATTGTGAACAGAAACACTACCCAACAAAAGATAATAAAGTCTTTGACACCCGTATTGGTAACACTTAGATCTGGCTTAGGTTGATTTGGATTTATCTCAGATTTACTTGGCTCCATGGTCAGAACTCCAATTTGTATGTGAACTATAGTCTAAACCTATGTATCAGTTCGGTATAACCATTAATTCAACCGCTCCCTGCAGTCCAGCACCCTCCCCCATTCTACTATGCCACTGCCATCGGTCTAACACCCCCTAAATAAAACTTAATACCACACCGTGCAGTTTAATCACCTCAATTTGGGCATAATTACCACAGAAGGCGGTCTAACATTGCGCTCAAGTGGATTTTACCCTATTTGCCGATGACAGAATCCGAGAAGTCATGCGCCTGTTTACTGACCCGTTTGTGGTACAGTTAGCTATTAGTTTTTCCCGCATCATTGATGGCTGCCCTCCTAATAGTATGGATCGGGAAGAGATCGCTAAAATAGTTTAAAAATCCGTCGATAATTTCTAGGATAGAAGTAAAGACCATCCTTGCCTACTTTTTCTATGATCCTAGCCGCCGAAACTGGACTAAAAACCGCTACTCTAGACGTAAAAGGCATGAAATGCGCCGGCTGTGTGAGTGCCGTAGAAAGACAACTCAGCCAAAATCAAGGGGTAAAATCGGCCCAAGTTAACCTAATCACGGAAATTGCCGTGATTGAATACCAACCGGATGCGATCGCACCAGAGCAGTTAGCCGCAAAATTAACCGCAATCGGATTCCCCACCCAACCGCGCAGCTCATCGACTCCCCTTTCTCAACAAAATCAACGGCTGCAAAACCAACAAAAAGAACAGCAACAACAATTATACCGATTAGCGATCGCTTGTTGTTTACTGGTTTTTTCCCTGATTGGTCACTTACACCACATCGGGGGACCAGAAATCCCCATCTTTCAAAGCATTGCTTTTCACTGGACTTTAGCCACCCTAGCCATTTTATTCCCCGGCCGCGATATTTTCATCGATGGTTGGCGCGGATTACGGCACGGGATGCCAAATATGAACACTCTCGTTAGTTTAGGCACAGGTAGCGCCTATATAGCCAGTTGTTTGGCTCTTATCTTCCCTAATCTCGGTTTAGAGTGCTTTTTCGATGAACCGGTCATGCTGTTAGGGTTTATTCTCCTCGGACGGACTCTAGAAGCGCATTCCCGTCATCGCGCAGCCGCAGACCTAGAAGCGCTTACCTCCCTACAACCGGCAGTGGCTCACCTGATCGGTAGTACAGATGACCGTGTGGGCGTGGCCATTCCCGTGGAACAGTTGCGCGTCGGGGAATGGGTGCGTGTCTTACCCGGAGAAAAAATTCCCGTGGATGGGGAGATTATTCAGGGAAGAACCACAGTAGATGAAGCTTTGTTAACGGGGGAATCGCTGCCGGTGGTTAAGGAAAAGGGATATCTAGTCATTGCTGGCAGTTTCAATCTCTCTGGTGCGATCGCCGTGCAAACTCGTCAGGTGGGGACCGATACCACCCTAGCTAAGATTATCGCAGCCGTGGAATCAGCCCAAACTCGCAAGGCCCCGGTGCAGAAGATAGCGGACCGGGTAGCGGGTTATTTTGCCTACGGAGTCATGATAATTGCCCTAATTGTGCTGCTCTTTTGGTATTTTTGGGGAACTAGGCTCTTTCCAGAGGTGTTAGGGTCAACCACAGGACACCACGAGATGATTCAACCCACTTCTCCCCTACTTTTGTCCCTAAAATTAGCGATTTCTGTGCTTGTGGTCGCTTGTCCCTGCGCTCTCGGTTTAGCCACACCGACGGCCCTACTGGTGGGAACCAGTTTAGCAGCCGAACGGGGTATTTTAATTAAAGGGGGCGATGTTTTGGAAACCGTCTCGCGACTGCAAACGGTGGTTTTTGACAAAACGGGAACCCTCAGCCAAGGTCATCCGGAAATTACCGATTGTTTGAGTTTTTCTGAGCTTAATTCCCTGGAAATTCAACAATTAGCGGCAGTAGTGGAGAGTGGTACTAATCATCCTCTCGCTCGGGCGATTTTAGACGCGGTTACTCCCCCTACTAACCTGACGGGGGAAGATTTTCAAACTGTGGCCGGATTGGGAGTTTCTGCAAGGGTGCAGGGGTCGAAAATTGTTCTGGGAAATCGGCAATGGTTGGCGCAGAACGGCATTAAAATCGATGAAACTATCCCCAGTATTCAAGAGCTTTTACAAGCGGGTAAAACGGTGATTTATCTGGGTATGGAAGAACAATTACTCGGTGCGATCGCTTTTCAGGATCGATTACGTCCCGATGCTCAAACAACCGTTAATCAGTTGCAAAAACTCGGTTTAGAGGTGATTTTACTCAGTGGAGATCGCCAAGAAGCGGTGACAGCGATCGCTAATAGTTTGGGTATTAGCCAATTTTATGCCCAAGTTGCCCCCACCGAAAAATCGGCCTTAATTGCCGACCTACAGACAAAAGAGGGCAAAATCGTGGCTATGGTCGGGGATGGTATCAATGACGCTCCTGCACTAGGACAGGCTAACATCGGTATTGCTCTGGCCGGTGGCACGGAAGTGGCCATGGAAACGGCCGGGATCGTTTTAATTAGCGATCGCCTGGAGGATGTGGTGCAATCTCTGCATTTAAGTCTGGCCACATGGCAAAAAATCCGACAAAATCTTTTTTGGGCTTTGGGTTATAATACCTTTGCTATTCCCATTGCCGGTGGTTTATTACTGCCCCGTTGGGGTCTAGCTTTCAGTCCGGCCCTAGCAGCAGCTTTGATGGCTTTTAGTTCGGTTATGGTAGTGAGTAATTCCTTGCTTTTACGTCGTCAATTTCCACCGCTCAAATCGACGCAGGAAGAGAATAGATAATCAGTTTTTAATAACTGGATTTAGTATAATTCTCCCTCTCTGCTGCTCCAGGAGAGTCCTTCCACAGGGTCAATACCACTGGCTGCTTGACACCCCCCCCTGAACAGTTACAGTTGTTAGACAGTGGAAGAGGCTTCTAGTTCCTGTGGACGGGCAAGATGCCCATCCCAAGTTTCATATTTAATTACAACCAGCTACTTACACTTAATATTTGATGTTTAATTAGGTTATTTTTCATGAATTTACTACAAAGTTTCTGGCGCAGATTTGAAAATCAAACCATTGTGATAGTTAGTGTAATTGTTGCCTTTTTACTACGGCTGAGTTGCTGGCAAAACTTAACTTCAGATATGAAAGATTACAGTAAGTGGTACGATTTTATCGTCCAGAACGGAGGATTTAGTGCTTTTAAATATGATTTTGCTAACTACAGTGTTTCTTACTTGTATTTAATGGTTATTGCTTCTTATATTTATTCTAGTTTGCCTAAAATTCTTGCTATCAAGCTGATTACAATCCCTTTTGATTTTCTTTGTGCTTTTTTTGTTTATAAGCTAGTTCGCCTCAAATATTCTAGAGGCAAATTACCAATTATTGCTGCTCTTGCTGTCTTGTTTTCTCCTACAGTTTTTTTGAATAGTTCTTACTGGGGACAGACAGATATGCTTTATACATTTTGGTTAGTTGCCTGTCTCTATTATCTAGCTATTGAGCGGAATATATTAGGATTAATCTGTTTTGGTATTGCTGTTTCTTTTAAGCAACAAGCAGTGTTTTTTGCGCCTTTTTTAATCATGCTTGGTGTCAAAAAATATATCTCTTGGTCTTCATTATTAATTGTTCCCTTAGTATATTTGATATCTCTAGTTCCAAGTTGGATGGCAGGCAGATCACTAAACAGTTTATTGTCAATTTATCTCAATCAAGCTGGAACATTTAAAGAGCTGACTTTATCTGCTCCTAATCTATATCAATGGATTTCCAATCAATTTTATTCAATGGTTGTTCCCCTGGGGGCATTGCTGACAGTAACTGTTATTGTGTGCCTCGTTTACATAATTTACAAAAGTCATCTTAAAATTACTACACCAGTAATGATTCAACTGGCTCTTATCTCAGTCTTGGTTGTCCCTTATTTACTGCCGAAGATGCACGAAAGATACTTTTTTGCTGCCGATGTTATTTCCATTATTTTTGGTTTTTATTACCCCCGCTATTTTTTCGTGCCAATTATTATTAATCTTGTATCTCTCTTCAGTTATTTTCCTTATCTAATGCTTCAACATGATGTAGAAGTGGAGATAGTTTCTTTGCCAATCTTGTCTCTCATTTTAGGATTGACAATATTAATTACTCTTTATCATCTACATCAAACTCTTCAGGAAGCTGAACAACAGAAATTACTCTAACAATTTTCCTTTCTGTTATTGCCAGAGGACATAGACCTAGATCGATCGATCTTTGTGTCCTCTGTGTCTCTGTGGTTCCTTCCACTCCCTCGCTAGGAGGAATGTATCTTAGAATACATTTTACCCACCAAACCTGGGAGAGCCCAATTCCTGAGATTGTGGGCTCTTAGTCTAACAAAGCCCATGCACACCGACCGTCGAAACTGGATCGCTATGATGCAGAAGTTATCTGGCGTGGGTGATGGCCAGCGTTACCAGGAAAAGTGAATAAACATTATACTAAATTGGGTTACACTTCATCTTTAGGAGAAACGCTCTAATATAGATATTTCGACCAAATTGAGATGCACCCAATTTGGTATCATCTCTGGATGACCAGCTACTGTTCTGGCGTTCCCAAAAACTAGAGACTTCCCACCTCACCATTAAGATAACTGCTATAAGATGGTATTTTGTCCCCGTCTTTGTCAGTTGACGGAGACAGGAACAAATCGGGTTAAGCGGTAATTCTGGTCAGCGATTGACCTTGATAATTGTTGGTAATAATCTGGTGAATAGATTCAAAAAATCGCCGACAACGATTATTAGTTCTCAGGGGCAATTCATGATTTTTTACCAATAAATCGATCTGAAGTTCCGAGCTAGTGGGAGGATGAATAAATAATTCCACTTTCACTAACTGGGGAAAGAGAGCATCGTTAGGAACTTCCGATAAAAGCAAGACATCGGGCCGGCGCTTGATGATTTCAAATTCACCCAAACTTAGGATATCATCGTATAAAAACCCGGTCTGATGAGGAGAAATTCCGACAAAATAAGAACAGGAATAGCGAGCCATGGCAGGGAAAAGATGATAGATTGGTCACGGTTAATCGGTCAAAATCAGGCCATTGAACTACTACAAAGAGCGCTTGAAATCAATTCGATCGCTCCCGCTTACTTATTCGCCGGCGCTAGGGGGATCGGACGCAATCTGGCCGCAAAATGTTTCTGTCAAGACTTATTAACTAGAGATCGATCGCCGGAAACAAGGGAATTAATCCTGAAACGCTTTCTGGGAGGCAATCATCCCGATTTACTCTGGATTGAACCCACTTATCAACACCAAGGCAAACTGCTCACCGCAAAAGAAGCACAGGAAAGCAATCTCAAGCGTAAAGCTCCCCCGCAAATCCGCATCGAACAAATTCGCGAGATTACTAACTTTTTAAGTCGTCCTCCCCTGGAATCGGCCCGCTCTGTGGTAGTGATCGAGGAAGCAGACACCATGACGGAATCGGCGGCAAATGCCCTCTTAAAAACGCTTGAGGAACCGGGAAAAGCCACTTTAATCCTGATTGCTCCCAGTCCCTCCTCTTTACTACCTACTCTCGTTTCTCGCTGTCAACACATCCCTTTTCAGCGTCTTTCGGAAGAAAATCTCGCTCAAGTCCTCCGCTCTCACGGACACGCTCGCGTTCTCAATTATCCGGCAATTCTCGGTTTAGCCCAAGGTAGCCCCGGAGAAGCGATCGCCGCTTTAGAGTTTCTCGACAGTCTCCCCCAAGATTTACCGCGATCTTTGAGCAAATTTCCCCTAAAACTCTCCCAAGCACTGGAATTAGCCAAAATTATTGCTCAAACTCTTGACACGGAAACCCAATTATGGTATGTGAGTTATCTTCAGTATGAGGATTGGCAACGACGACGAGAGCGATCGATTTTAGAAATCTTGGAAAAAACCCGCCGGCAGCTGTTAGCCTACGTTCAACCCCGTTTAGTCTGGGAATGCACTTTCTTGGCATTGGCCAAACTATCCACCGCCCAAAAGTCTTAAAATTGTTATATTTATCGATCGAGTGGGGAGAAAGACCTTGAAAATCAAATCCTTAGTTTTGCTGATTCTGTTAACCTTGACTACGGTTTTAGGTGCTTGTCAGGGAGGAAAAGAAGCCGAAGAACCGAAAACCGTCCCTACCACGGTAGAATCCCCCCAAAAAGACGAAGATAGCGATAAAGACGGGGAAAAGCAGCAAAAAGACGGTGATAATCAACGGGATAAAAAAGACGATGACGATGATGATGATGACTAATTGTAAAAATCAAAAATTGTTGTTAGGGTTAGGAGTCAGTAGCCAGTAGTCGGTCGTCAGGAGAATTAAGAATGAATGATAATCAATTAAATTGTCTATTTACAGATTTTATGCAATTTAATCCTTATTTTTGCCGCTTTTGAACCCTTAACTAGGGTTTGCGGCAAAAAGTACGGGCGAAGCATTCGGTTAGAAAATCTATGGTTTCACCGATAGGTGATTGTCCGAATGCTTCGCCCCTACAGGACGCGGGCCGATGAAGACGCAAGGTTTTGAACGACGATTCTCTCAAAATCTTGCACCTGTTTCGCGAAAAAAGCCACAAAACTCTTACCTTGCCTACATTTCACATTTATTCAGCAAACCCTAACTGGGATAAAAAAATCGGGTGAGCTTTAACCCACCCGATCGCCTATAGATTGAAATCAACCTATAACTGTGGTACAAACTGTTCTTTTTCGGGAACGTAGGCGTATTCAGCCACAATCTGCCGGAATTCTTCCCCATTGATCGTTTCTTTTTCGATCAGCAGATCCACCACTCGATCGATCACTTCGCGATGATCGCGAATAATTTGCCGAGAAATTTCATGGCAGTGTTCCACGATCGATCGCACCTGATCATCGATGCGAGTAGCGACCTTCTCAGAATACTCGGAACGAGTCATCAAACCGCCACCGAGGAACACTTCACCCCCTTGACTTTCTAGGGACAAAGGACCCAAATCGCTCATCCCGAAACGAGTCACCATCTGGCGGGCCATATCAGAAACTTGCTGTAAATCGCCACCGGCACCGGTAGTCACCTCATCATAGCCGAAGATTTCTTCCTCAGCCGCCCGACCACCTAAAGCACCGGAAATCCGGGCCATTAACTGCGCTTTCGTGGTTAAACCCTGTTCTTCGTTGGGAGTGAACCAAGTTAAACCCTGGGCTTGGCCCCGGGGAATCAGAGTCACTTTCTGGACGGGATCGTGATCTTTTAAGAGCGTACCCACGATCGCATGACCCACTTCATGGTAAGCGATTAAGCGCTTGCTCTTGCTATCGACTAAAGGAGTGCCTTCCATACCGGCGATAACGCGATCTACCGCATCATCTATCTCTAGGAGGGTAATGGCATCTTTGCGACGACGGGCGGTTAAAATTGCCGCTTCGTTCAGTAAATTGGCTAAATCTGCTCCACTGAACCCCGGAGTGCGACGGGCGATCGCTTCGATGGAAACGTCGTTAGCCAGCTTTTTATTGCGGGCGTGAACGTCTAAAATCTCTAAACGACCTTTAAAATCGGGTGCATCCACGGTTACTTGGCGATCAAAACGGCCCGGACGCATGAGAGCGGAATCGAGAACATCGGGGCGGTTAGTGGCGGCAATGATGATAATTCCCGTATTACCCTCGAAACCGTCCATTTCTGTCAATAATTGGTTCAGGGTTTGTTCCCGTTCATCGTTACCGCCACCGATACCGGCACCCCGTTGACGACCTACCGCGTCAATTTCATCGATAAAGATTAAACAGGGAGCATTTTCCTTGGCTTTTTTGAACAAATCGCGCACGCGAGAAGCACCGACACCGACAAACATTTCCACAAATTCCGAACCGGAAATGCTGAAGAAAGGTACACCCGCTTCACCGGCGATCGCTTTAGCCAACAGGGTTTTACCCGTACCCGGAGGACCAACTAAAAGGACTCCTTTGGGGATTTTGGCACCGACGGCGGTAAATTTCTCCGGTTGTTTGAGGAAAGTGACGACTTCCTGTAATTCTTCCTTCGCTTCGTCAATTCCTGCCACATCGTCAAAAGTGATACCGGTTTTTGCTTCCATCTGGAAACGAGCTTTTGATTTACCAAAACTCATCGCTTGACCCGGACCGCCTGGGATATTATTAGAACGGCGGAACAGGAAAAAGAGAGCGGCAATCAGCAAAAAGGGGAAAAGTAGATTACCGAGGAATCCCCACCAAGCGCCGTCATTCCGCATCGGGTGAGCATCGAAACTAATTTTAGAATCGCGTAAACGGGCGATCAAATCCGGGGAATTGGCCGGTAAATCGACCCGTAGGCGTTGTACTCGGTTTTCTAGTTCCGGATCTAGGGCCTGTACGATCGCGGTTCTGCCCCCTTCGTAGAGATCGACGCTGACAACCCTACCACTGTCTAGGTATTCTAGAAAGCGTCCGTAGGTCATGCGGGTAGTGGCGGTGTTATTGCCGATATTACTGGTGGCCGTGGCAAAAGTGCCTTGCCAGAGGAAAAAACCGACCACAAGGGCGGGCAATGTCCACAGTAAAATCGTTTTCCAGGATAGTTTCATGTTTGTTTAGTGGTTCTAGGATAAAGATTTTTGCTTAACTCATTTAGCTGTTTTTGTCAAGGATTTTACGTTATTTTTTCGAGATTAATCCCCGCAGCCAATTAAATCTTAACTAAATGTAACGTAATTCTCATAATTCTGACAAGAATGGTGACGAGAGATTTTTTTAGTTCATTTGTTCTAGCAAGAGTCTCATGGTTTCTGGGATAAGCTGTACTGAATTTAAACTGCCTAGAAGTATATACTATATCTATTGATACGAAAATCATCCCCAAAATCCTAGAATTGCTTCTTTTTCCCATATTTGATAATTTTGCTAGATGTAACCAGTTAAAGATAGAGTTAGTATCTCAACAAAATTTTTACCCTGATTTGACCTTTATTCACGAGCCAACAGGAGCTAAGTTTGCTGTGGATAGAGATTACTGTTAATGAGGAGAGTGTTTAGTGAAGTTAACGCCACTTGTGCCACCGATTAAGTGTCAAGGAATTAAAACTAAATTGGTAAAAGATGTTAAAAATATTGTGTCTGATCTGAGCTTTGGGCGTTGGATAGAACCCTTTTCTGGATCGGGGGTGGTGGCTTTTAATATTAATCCCAAAAAGGCTTTACTTGCGGACACAAATACTCATATTATCCAGTTTTATAATAATCTAAAAAATCAAGTTATTACCAGTAAAACTGTGAAGCTTTTTTTGCAAGAAAATGGTCAAGTTCTTAAGGATCAGGGAGAAAGTTATTATTATCAAGTACGAGAAAGATTTAATCAATCTCCTAATTCTCTAGATTTTTTATTTCTCAATCGCTCCTGTTTTAATGGCGTGATGAGATTCAATCGTAAGGGACAGTTTAACGTACCTTACTGTCATAAATCAGAACGATTTTCTCAAGCATATATTACCAAAATAGTCAATCAAGTTATTGCCCTAGAAAATATTCTTATTAAAACTGATTATAATTTTCAAGTTGCTGACTTTCGAGAGACTTTATCTAATTGGCAAAAAACAGACTTGATCTATCTCGATCCTCCTTATTTAGGGAGACACACCGATTATTTTAACTCTTGGTCTGAAGAGGATGAAGATTGTTTGGTAACTATTTTAAAGGATATTTCTTGTCGGTTTATTTTGTCCACTTGGCACAGTAATCAGTTTAGAAGCAATCCTTTAATTAAAAAAAATTGGAGTGCTGATAAGTTTTATATCTATACTAAACAGCATTTTTATCATGTTGGTTCCACAGAAAAATTGCGTCATCCGATCACCGAAGCGATCATTACTAACTTTAACATTCCCTTGTTGCCAGAGCGAGGAACTGATTTGCAACAACTGTCATTATTCCCATCGACAGCAGAAAATGAGGGAGTGAGAACAGTCTAGAAGATGCCTAGTTGCAAATTCTCACTCCTTACTATTTATCCTTGGCTTTGGCGCAGATGGTCATTAATTTGGCGTTTGCGCTTTTCTTGGGGGGTAGTGCTAGTAATTTCGCCAAAATCTTGACTACTCATGGAAAGATGGGACATTATCTTTCTTTTGCGCTCTTTAGCAGTTAATTCCGGTGAAGGAGTTACTGGCGGCGGCGCTGCCACGGGTTCCGCTGCCACCGGAGGAGTTTCCACAATTGGCAGCGGTTTTTTGGGAATATAGTCAGCACCACTGGTACTTCTGGAGAGATGATCGAGAATGCGCCGTTTGCGATCGTCAGTAGCCATAAAAATCTTTGCCAATCTAGTTTAAAGTTTTGTAACTATCACCTATTGTCAAACATCCCTATCCCCTTGAGAAGTCAAGGGAGACTTTATCTTGAGGGATTGAAGACATATAAAACCTGCGATCGCATTTATCTGACTGTGGCACTGGAGGTCTTCTCGCCCAAGGTGATAAGATAAAAAACTAAGTCTTTGAAAATATGACAAAGGATTTATCTATCATGACACCCTCTTTAGCTAACTTTCTCTGGAGCCTTGTTTTAGGTGCGGTTATCGTCCTGATCCCTGCCACTATCGGTTTGATTTTCATCAGTCAATACGACAAGATCAAACGGACTTAATTTAATTTAACCCTAAAATGCCTAGACCGATTCCGTCTGGGCATTTTAGCTAATTTTGGAACTGGCAAGAGCGATCGCACCGACTACCCGATACCCCTCTGTTTGTAAAACCTGCACAGCCTCCTCAATCGTGGTTCCCGTGGTATAAATATCATCAATTAAGAGAATCGGCACTGATTTCGGTAAATTTTTCCCCAGTTGAAAAGCCGCTTGCATCGTCTTTTTTCTTTCCTCGGCTGCCAGACTAAATAAAGCTGCCGTGTTCTTAATCCGAATTAATCCGCGACTAGCCAGAGGATAACCGGTTAAACGACAAAAACCCTCGCCAATGACTTCTGCTTGATTAAAACCCCTTTCCTTTAACCTTTCTGGGTGGAGAGGGATAGGAATCACCGTCAAACGTTTATCGGTGAGGGGAGGACGAAGGAGCCAAGTTTCCCCCATGCAACTGCCTAGCAAAGAGCCGAGAGCGGGATGGCGATCATATTTCATTTTAGCGATCGCCTGTTTTAATTTACCTTCATAGCGTCCCCAGATAAACAGGGGAATAGAACCACGCCAGAGAAAAAGCGGGTTATTCTGACGATAGGACTGTAATTGTCGCCCACAATCACGGCAAAGCTCTCGCTCGCTCTGCCGTTGACAAAGAGGACAGGGAGACTTAAGAAATAAAGCGAGAAAAGGTTCGAGCATGGGAAGTCAAAGTTTTAGCTAGATCCTGATTTCCATCGTCAAAAACGGTCAAATAATGGGGATTACTCCGCTCGATCAAAAGACTGATTCCTTGCGCTCCTTCGGACTCTATATCTTGTAGATAACCCCCCTGATGCTGTTCTGCTTCCTCAAAAGAAGCAAAGGGACCAAAATAGTAAATACAGTGGGGGGAAAGGGAGGTAATTTTCAGCCACCAAGGTGTATTATCGTCAGAAATTTTATTTGTCTCCAAGAAAGATAAAATCATGTTCTGGTAGTGATAGGGTACAGGGATTGCGGGAATCAAGGACAGGTTTTTAGGAACTTTGCCCCCATAATTCCGATTTGCTGGCCAAAAAATCGAGCTTTTGGCCAAAGAGAGTCTTTTTATCGTATTAGATTAACAAGGGGATCGGTCGCAAAATCAAAAGATATTCTAAAAATTCCCCTCAGCCAAGGGGAAGCGGATCGAGATAGGATATTGACGCTCCCATCGCACTAAGCGCTTGGGGATTCCCTGTTCATCCAGTTACCTTATCTACTAAGCTTTCACCTAATAGACAGTGGGTAGTCTGTCCGAGGGCTTGAATTTCTGTCCGCCCGACAGTATTTGCCCGTGCGA
>NZ_JACJSW010000003.1:0-5359 GCF_014698375.1 Microcystis flos-aquae FACHB-1344
CCAATTTCCTTGCCAATTTCCTTGCCAATTTCCTTACCAATTTCCTTACCAATTTCCTTACCAATTTCCTTACCGCGTTCCATTCCTCGTAACTCCATATTACTCATTAAAGGCATGGTTCTTTCCTCTTCAAATTGTTTGATTTTACTCTCTAAACTTGACTGTAATTCAGGGGATAAAGTCATCATATTGTCGATGATTTCAAACAGTTTAATTATCTGTTCTCTCTCGAACTCCTTTTCATATAATCCCCTGATTAACTTCCACTTCCACTGTTCCCGTTGTGGCAGCTTCCCGGTAGTCGCTTTTGTTTTCAGGTGTGCCATGACTATTATAGCAAAGGGATTGCTACTTGTTTCTAGTTCTGACCAGCTTTCCTCATAGTCCAGTAATTTAACCGTTGGGAATTTCAGACTCACTTCACAGCCGGCGATAGTATAATTATAGGAATCTGGTCGCCAATTTACTCGTTCATCCCCTAATATAGCGAGACTGATAACTGGTTTCTGATACAAATCGAAGGCACGATAGTTATAAATATACATCCTCTGAGGGAAATTTTCTTCGTATTGACTTTGAATTTCAATATGAATCAAAATCCAGACTTCTTCACCCCTGAGTAACCAGACTTTATAAAGTTTGTCAGCGAAACGTTTTTTTGTCTTTGCTGAAGCGGTAATCCGTTTGAGTTCTTTTTCTAGGGATTCGGGAATTTTTGTCCAATCAATTAGTTGGTGAACTTCGGGAAAGAAGAAGTATAAAAACGCTTCAAAATACTCGGTTAATGCTTCTTTCCAGGGTTCATCATAATTGGCGGTTGTTGGGTTCATTGGAGAAGAAAATTACTGAGACTATTGTTATAAAAGTTGATGCAACTCATCAAAAGAATTAACGGTTAATGCCGATTTCAGTAACTCGTCTAAAATCGATAATACAGAAATTTTATCAACAGCTTGCTCAATTTCTATTGGAATGTCACCCAATCGCGTTTTCAGCACCGTTTTAACATAGTTACGAGCATTTTCTAACGCGCCAATTTCTTTACCAATTTCCTTACCAATTTCCTTACCGCGTTCTATCCCTCGTAACTCCATATTACTTACTAAAGGCATGGTTCTTTCCTCTTCAAATTGTTTGATTTTACTCTCTAAACTTGACTGTAATTCAGGGGATAAAGTCATCATATTGTCGATGATTTCAAACAGTTTAATTATCTGTTCCCTCTCGAACTCCTTTTCATACAATCCCCTGATTAACTTCCACTTCCACTGTTCCCGTTCTGGCAGCTTCCCGGTAGTCGCTTTTGTTTTCAGGTGTGCCATGACTATTATAGCAAAGGGATTGCTACTTGTTTCTAGTTCTGACCAGCTTTCCTCATAGTCCAGTAATTTAACCGTTGGGAATTTCAGACTCACTTCACAGCCGGCGATAGTATAATTATAGGAATCTGGTCGCCAATTTACTCGTTCATCTCCTAAAATTGCCAGACTGATAACTGGTTTCTGATACAAATCAAAGGCCCGATAGTTATAAATATACATCCTCTGAGGGAAATTTTCTTCGTATTGACTTTGAATTTCAATATGAATCAAAATCCAGACTTCTTCACCCCTGAGTAACCAGACTTTATAGAGTTTGTCAGCGAAACGTTTTTTTGTCTTTGCTGAAGCGGTAATCCGTTTGAGTTCTTTTTCTAGGGATTCGGGAATTTTTGTCCAATCAATCAATTGGTGAACTTCGGGAAAGAAGAAGTATAAAAATGCTTCAAAATACTCGGTTAATGCTTCTTTCCAGGGTTCATCATAATTAGCGGTTGTTGGGTTCATTATGACAATTTTAGTGGGTTGTTGTCAGAAGGCGAACGCTAACATAAGAACTAAGCAGTTAAAGTATTTAACCAATTGATTAAATCTTCAACCGTAGAGAAATCGAATAAAGCTTCTCTCTCACAAGTCAAGAAAACGGGTTTCTCGAAGAAACCCATTTTCTAAATAGTTTCTCGCAGAAACCCGTTTTCTAAATATTGCCTTTTTCTGATTTTTCTTGCCAAGTACCATGAAAACTGGGAGGGATAACACTGGGTAATTGCAGACAGCAAAGGGGTTCTTTTTCTAACTGCTGACTGTCATAGATTCTCCCTTGGCTGCTGTGATTATTGCCGTCGTAAACCACGACGATTAACCATCCCGTTTCTGGAGATAAACCATCGGAGACAAAAATCGGTTCACTTCCATAACAGTTATTTTCTAGATAAGCAATAGTTAACTTACCTGTGGAGTGATTATAACAAGCAGGAAGTCCGATAATTTCCCGACGAATATCGCTATCAGGACGATGGACAGCTAAAAAAGTATTTTGCCATTTTTGTCCCACCAGTTGCGGGGAAACCACGGGAAAATCACAGCTTAAATCTGAGAGAATTTCCTGATTAATTACCTTTGCTGATAGGGGATTAATAGTGATACTTGCCAATTTTCCGATGGCTAAGGTTTCGGTTTCACCCGTGGCAACTTCTTTTAAAAATTGATTAGTTTTAAAGTCATCATAACGGACAAAAACAATTTCAAGATTGCCTTGGTCATTCACACAACCATTAGCGAAGTGCCATTGAAACCATGAATCCGTAACACTTTCACTGACTAACTGTAGAGAATCTCGCTCAAAAATTAGTATTCTTGTTCCTAATTCTGGCTGCCACTGCATGGCATCACTAAAAGTTTTAAATCCCAACAGTATCGATAACTTATCCGCTTTTATCGGTGGGACAAAAAAGACGAGATACTGTCCTGCTAAAACAAAGTCATGCAGCAGAGACAATCTATCTAACTCAAAAGTATTTTTCTGGATAATTTGACCAGTGGAGTCAGACTTATAGAGATTTAAACTAACTTTAGCACTGATTTTCACCCCGAAATTAAAAATCTCTCCTCTGGACAAATCTAGCTTAGGATGAGCGGAAAAAGTTTCCTTTGCTTGTAAGCTAGATAAATTATCTAAGCCTAGGGTTTCTAAAGATTGTAAATCTAATTTATGGGGAAAACCCCCTTCCCAGAGAGCTAATAATTTATCGGGTAAAGCTAACACCGAGGTATTAGCGGCATTTTTTACCTCTTTTCCCCAATTATTCCAAAAGAAGCCGGGGGCATTCATGCCATAATTAGGAAATAAATATTGATTAGCGGCGCTTTCTTGCTGATAACCGGCAGTTTGGACATAACGATAGGTGGCACTGGCTCCCTTATCATGAAAATGTACAGCTAAAATTGCCCCATCTCCGTCAAACCAATGACCAACTTTTTGCTTACCTCTTTCTAATCTCCCCGGACCATTGCGATAGAGACTACCCCGCAATCCCTCGGGAATTTTCCCCGATAATAAGGTTAATTGGGTTTCAGAAAATTCTACTGCTGGTTTTTCTAAAGATTTTGCCCAAGCTTTCATAGATTTGTTTTTTTACTGATTACATAGTTAAGTATAGCCCTAGACTAGGTTCAATGACGATAACTTAGGCAGTTGACCAGTTAATTAGTATTCACCACAACCGCTCAATTATGTCATTATAAAGTATCGGGATCAATTCCCAGAGAACGGATATATTCAGCTAAACGTTCAGCTTTAAGACGTTCTTGTTCTAATTGTAAACTTGCTTGTTCAGCTTTTTGAGATAACTCAATAGAAGTCAAAAATTTCTGACCATCTAAACTATAAATTTCTAACTCATCTTCTGTCAATTCAAATCGGATATTTAACCGAGGACTAACCCATCCCTTAATCTCAGGTATAGAACTTAATAGTCCTTTCTGTCTCAACCATCCTTGAAAATTATGAGAATCTGGATCATAGAGATAGTATTCTTCCACTCCATAACGTTGATAAAAGAGGAGTTTTCGCTCCATTTCTTCTAAACTATTAGAAGGGGAGAGAATTTCAAAGACCACTTGAGGAGCGATGTTATCTTCTTGCCATTGTTTATAGGAACCCCGTCTTCCTTTCGGACGACCAAATACTACCATAACATCGGGAGCAACCGGTCCAGTAATTTTTTTATCTTGGACGGGATACCAGAGCAGCTCCCCCGCAATAAAAACGTTAGGAGAATTAGCAAAGAGAATCTCAAGGTTTTCTTTAATTTTCACGATCCATTCATATTGTTCGGTATTATCGGCCATGGGTTTACCGTCACTATCGGGGTATTCAATATCTGGATCAATAGCTGGTATAAAGGTCATAATTTATACTCCTTTAAATATTCATAAAGTATCGGGATCAATTCCCAGAGAACGGATATATTCAGCTAAACGTTCAGCTTTAAGACGCTCTTGTTCTAACCTTTGAGATAACTCAATAGAAGTTAAAAATTTCTGACCATCTAAACTATAAATTTCTAACTCATCTTCTGTCAATTCAAATCGGATATTTAACCGAGGACTAACCCATCCCTTAATCTCAGGTATAGAACTTAATAGTCCTTTCTGTCTCAACCATCCTTGCAAATTATGAGAATCTGGATCATAGAGATAGTATTCTTCCACTCCATAACGTTGATAAAAGAGGAGTTTTCGCTCCATTTCTTCTAAACTATTAGAAGGGGAGAGAATTTCAAAGACCACTTGAGGAGCGATGTTATCTTCTTGCCATTGTTTATAGGAACCCCGTCTTCCTTTCGGACGACCAAATACTACCATAACATCGGGAGCAACCGGTCCGGTAATTTTTTTATCTTGGACGGGATACCAGAGGAGATCTCCCGCAATAAAAACGTTAGGAGAATTAGCAAAGAGAATCTCAAGATTTTCTTTAATTTTCACGATCCATTCGTATTGTTCGGTATTATCGGCCATGGGTTTACCGTCACTATCGGGGTATTCAATATCTGGATCAATAGCTGGTATAAAGGTCATAACTTATACTCCTGCTTACTTGTCTGAAAATGATAATTTTAGCATCTGTAAGACCTGATCTATTGGGACTTAAACAAATTTCAAGCCCAAATAAAGCCTAAACTGGCTTTGTAAGCGGCAAACACATCCCGATTCTCGGTCAGCCACTCAAAGAAACGGAAAGACATCGCTGTCCGAAAAGCTTCTAAAGCTTCCACAAAAGTGTTTAAAGGTCGATTCGCCCACCGCCTTTGCAATCCCCCAGTTAACTTATGCCACAGGATAAATGTATAGGCACAAAACACCAGGATAAAATGACGAAGTAAGCTTCGTTTATCCCTGACTTGATATTCCCTTAACCCTAACCATCCTTTGGCTTCTCGGTAGAATACTTCCACCCAATTTCTTTCGGTGTAAGTCTTGACTATCCACGACGCTGTTACTGTATCTGCCTCAACTACATTGGTGATGAAATAGTC
>NZ_JACJSW010000030.1:0-10049 GCF_014698375.1 Microcystis flos-aquae FACHB-1344
GCCATTTTCAAAGGGAAAATGTACCCAGTAGCGTCTTTTCAATTTTTTCTGAGAAGCGACCTGCAGTAAGGGTTTTGTTAATTTTTTAGTATTTCTGTATGGGGGAAGTCCAGATATTTCTCTCCCTAGCTTAGGGGTTGACAGAGCAGGGAGTCTCAGGTGTTTTCCTCTGTTTTACTGCTTCTCAGACGAACTATCCTCTTCCTTGAGTTATTGTGGCGCGGTCTGTCGGATTCGTCTTTGCGTTCATCTCTGTCTCGAAGTTGTTGAAGCAGATTCTCTATTTTGTTATAATTAGTGTCATTCGTTCGGTTTTGGGAGGGAAAAATATTCCGACACTTGCACAACTCTTACAATGTTATACCCTATCTTGTTGGGCAACAAGGTTTTATTTACCAATTAACTTAATAAGATTGGATGAGCGTACTAAAAATATTTTCATGTTAATTGGTGAAGGTATTGAGATTGAAATTAAACCTAATGGACAATGGATAAAATGAATCAAAAACCTAATTTTAAAACTATGACATCTCAAGAATTAAAAAGTTATGTATTATCTCATCGTGAGGATGACGAGGCTTTTTATGCTTATGTAGATAAGCTAAATGAAAGAAAAGATCGAGTAGTTTATCCACCTTTAAACTCCTTAGAAGATCTGGAAAAATATCCCGAAGTTATTGAACAAATGCGTCAAGATTCCCGTCATAATTTTCAGCAAAATGAGTTAACTTAGATACAGTGCGATCGCACTCTCTCGCAGTCAGGTCAAGCAATAGCCCAACCCAAGACAGAAGGAGGATAACAGCACAGCACACACCCCCCACAACTGTATCAAAAGCTACAATTTATAAATCTTTACATTTCTCTCCCTGACGAGCTATCCACCATGAAACCCATCCTCAACGCCCAGATGATTTCGGAAGTTAGAGGACAACCAGAATCACGACCAATATCAACGGACGGGACTCAACTGCCCCAATTCGACACTCACTGCATCAAAGCGATTGTCCCCAGGGCGATAGGAGAGAATTTCCAAGCCAATCGGCTCGCCACTGGTGGAATCCTTAATCAGAATCACCCCATCCCCCAGTTCAGTACAAATCTGCTCCTTTCTGGGTTGCTGCCAGAAGACAGTCAGTAATTCCGTTTCCGGTTCATAGAAAACTTTTACTTGAGCCATAGCATTTCCCCTTCTTTAATCCCATCGGTTTGGTAGGCAGTAATCAAGAACCCATCTCCATTCAAACGCCGAGCCACTGCCACAACCCAACGTTTTTCCTGTCGCTGGCGATAAAATAGCAGCACCCCAGCATCGTGGCTACTGCGTCGAATTTCATCTGGTGAAGCTAGGGTAAGGGTCACTAATTCCTCCAACTCCTCAAGGTCAGGATGTTTGCCCATTAGCCTCTGCCAATAACCTTCTGAAGTTCTAACTGTAAATCCCAAAGGGGTAACAACTTCAAATTTCATTCCCAATCATGGATAGGATTCTCGTTTCGGTGATAAATATAATGGTCGTGTTGCCGATGCTCAATCTTCAATTCCTATATCTACAAGACAATTGGCAATGAGTTGGTCAAATTGCTCCCAATCTTCACTATCCCATGTTGACATCCTCACCGCCGTAAAACGGACGGCGATTCCCAAACCTCACGATTTGGGTTTCTGCTTCTTTCCCGAAGGATTTTTCGCACCTGCCTTAACAGATTTACTCTGTTCTGGTCTTATGGTCGCTCTACAGACTGACACCGCAAGCCCTGCGGCCAAAATGTTTTTACTGGCGTTAATATCTCGGTCATGGTGAGTCCCACAGTCTGGACAGTCCCACTGTCGAACATTTAACGGCATTTTCTCAGCAATATGCCCACAATTACTACATCTTTTAGAACTAGGAAACCATCTATCTATTTCGATGTAATTTCTGCCGTACCAACGGCATTTATAGGCTAATTGTCGGGTGATTTCTCCCCAGCTTACATCAGATATTGCCTGAGATAATTTCGGGTTTTTGACCATATTCTTGACGGCTAAATTCTCAACCACAATCGTTTGGTTTTCACGAACTAATTGAGTGGTTAGCTTATGTAAATGGTCTTTTCTGCTATCGGTGATTTGAGCGTGAATTCTGGCTACTTTGATTCTTGCTTTTTCCCGATTTTTTGAGCATTTCTGTTTTCTAGAAAGGCTTTTTTGGGCCTTTCGCAGTCTCCGATAATGCTTTTTAAAATGCTTGGGATTAGACACTTTATCGCCATCGCTGGTAATCACAAGGCTACTAATTCCTAAGTCAATTCCAATGGCTTTATCTGTTACTGGTAATGGCTTAATCGTTGGGTCATCAAATCTAATTGAAATATGCCAACGTCCTGAGGGATGTAATCTGACTGTTACTGTGCTTGGTTCACAGCTTTCTGGTATTTTTCTTGACCATCGAATAGGTAAAGGTTCTGTGCATTTAGCTAAATAGATTTGTTTGTCTTTGAACTTAAAAGCAGATTTGGTAAATTCGGCACTTCCTCCTTGATGTTTTTTCTTAAAGTTAGGATACTTAGTCCGACCAGCAAAGAAATTAGTAAAAGCTGTTTGTAAATGTCTTAACCCTTGTTGTAAAGGTACACAGCTAACTTCGTTTAAAAAGTCTAATTCTTCTTGTTTTTTCCAATCGGTCAACATTGAAGAAGTTTGAGCGTAGCCTACTCTTTCTTGTCTTTCGTACCATGCTTGTGTTCTGACATGGAGAGCTTTGTTGTAAACTAATCTTACACAGCCCAAAGTGCGCCGCAATAGCGACTCTTGTTCGGGTGTGGGGTAAAATCGAAACGAATAGGCTTTTTCCATATCTCGCATTCTAGCATATATCGTGTAAATGCGCTAATATTTAACGGTAAAGCCGTCGTAGAACGACGGGGTTTCAGACCCAAATTTTCGATGAATTATCATTTGATGTAGTATTTTGAGCGGATTCGATAAAGGTAATAATAACCGATTCTCCATACAACCACACATACTATCCCCCGTAACTGTATCAAAAGTTACAATTTAATAAATCTTTATATTTCTCTCCCTAACTAGCGATCGAGATTTTGGGGTTTTTGGGGAGTTCAAGAGCTTGGACTTGTACAATAAAGTTGTACAAGTCTCCAAAGACCAAGCAAATTAGCGCTAAAAGCTCAAGGATTACAACTTTTCTCCCGTCGATCCTAGACATCATTCTAAAAGTCGGCACTTAAAGGGGTACGGGGGAAAGGAATCACATCGCGAATATTGGTCATTCCCGTCATGAATTGTACCAGACGCTCGAATCCTAAACCAAAACCAGCGTGGGGAACAGAACCGTAGCGACGCAGCTCTAAATACCACCACAAATCATCGGGATTCATTCCCTGTTCCTGCATTCTTTGGATTAATACATCTAATCGTTCTTCCCGTTGGGAACCGCCGATAATTTCGCCGATCTTGGGTGCTAAAATATCCATAGCGGAAACAGTCTTATTACTGTCATCTAGACGCATATAAAAAGCTTTGATTGTCTTGGGATAATTGGTGACAATCACGGGTTTTTTAAATAGTTCTTCCGCTAGATAACGTTCGTGTTCTGACTGTAGATCTACGCCCCATTCTACCGGAAACTCGAACTGACGATCAGCTTTTTCTAATAACTCGATCGCTTCGCTATAGGTAATCCGGCCAAACTCGCTATTAACGATATTCTCGGCCGTACTTAACACCGTTTTATCGATACGTTCGTTAAAAAACTGCAAATCTTCGGGACAATTTTCTAGGACGAATTTAAAGATATATTTCAGAAAAGCTTCCGCTAAATCCTGATCCCCTTCCAAGTCACAAAAAGCCATTTCCGGTTCCACCATCCAAAACTCGGCCAGATGACGGGAAGTATTAGAATTTTCGGCGCGAAAAGTCGGGCCAAAAGTGTAAACATTAGATAAAGCCATGGCCATTACTTCCGCTTGTAATTGTCCACTGACGGTTAAATAGGCCCGTTTACCAAAGAAATCCTCGGCAAAATTGGCGGGTTTTTTTAAGTCTAAACTGGTGACAGTAAATAATTCCCCCGCACCTTCGCAGTCGTTAGCGGTAATAATGGGAGTATGTACCCAAATAAAGCCCTTTTCTTGGAAAAAAGTGTGTATAGCGGTAGCGCAAGCGTTTCTAACCCGCATTACTGCCCCTAGGGTGTTGGTTCTTGCTCGCAGATGGGCAATAGTTCTTAGGAATTCAAAGGAATGACGTTTTTTTTGTAGGGGATAATCCGCAGGACAGTCACCATAAAGGGTGATTTCGGCAGCTTTTAACTCGATATTTTGCCCTTTACCCGGGGAAGGAACCAAATTTCCCGAAACAGCGATCGCTGTTCCTGTACTAATTGTTTTTAGTACATTTTCATAATCGGGTAAAGTCGGTTCGAGGATAACTTGTAAGTTGGCTAGGGATGAGCCATCATTAACTTCCAGGAAAGTAAATTCTTTTAATTCTCGTTTTGTTCTCACCCAACCCTGCACGGTGACGGATTGATCCGGTTGTCCTGTTTGAAAGATTTCCTTGATTCTGGTAGTCATCGCTTATCCCTATGTTAGAACCAAAGAGTATTTTAACTGAATGTCAGCAAAAGTCCCTCGCTTTTATGGACTTCTGCTGACTTTGTATATAGACAATTCTCGAAAACCATGTTATCATAGTTATAGTTTCTTGATAACTCTTATGTACAAAGCGTACAAATTCAGACTTAAGCCTAATACCGAGCAAGAAATAGCCTTAGCAAAAAGCTTTGGCTGTTGTCGTTGGTTTTGGAATTATTCCCTGAATTTATGCCAAGAAACCTATAAAACCACAGGAAAAGGACTGACACGAAACTATATTCAGGGACTATTGCCTAGTCTCAAAAAAGAATATGAGTGGTTGACAGATGCTTATTCCCAGTGCTTACAGGTTGTTGCTTTGAACTTATCCCAAGCTTATCAAAATTTCTTTGAGAAACGAGCTAGATTACCAAGATTCAAATCTAAACATGGTAAACAATCAATTAGCTATCCAGCTAAGGTTAAATTTGAAGGTGACTACCTCAAATTACCGGGTAAAGTTGGATTGGTTTATTGTGTTCGTCATCGGGAATTTGCAGGAACAATTAAAACCGTTACTATCTCAAAAAACCCAGACGGTAAATACTACGCTTCTATTTTAGTTGATGACGGACAATCCCCCCTGCCCCCCTTGATAAGGGGGGTGCCGAAGGCGGGGGGATCTACCCTTGATAAGGGGGGTGACGAAGGCGGGGGGATAGATGGAAAAGCGATAGGAATCGATTTAGGACTGAATCATTTTGCTATTACCAGTAATGGTAGTAAATATGATAATCCTAGACATTTAGCCAAACATCAACGTAATCTAAAAAGGAAACAACAAAAGTTATCGCGTAAAAAGAAAGGCAGTAACAACCGTCAAAAAGCTAGAGGTAAAGTAGCTAAAGTTCACTCTAAAATCTCAAGATGTCGTGAGGATTTTCTGCACAAGCTATCCCGTAAGATAGTTAACGAAAACCAAGTTATTGCGGTAGAAAATCTCAATGTTAAAGCCATGGTACGCAATCATAATTTAGCTAAGGCTATTAGTGATTGTAGTTGGGGAATGTTTTGTACAATGCTCAAATACAAGGCAGAATGGCAAGGAAAAACTTATATCGAAGTTGATAGGTTTTTCCCTAGTTCTAAAACTTGTCATGTCTGTCTAAATCAAGTGGGTAGTTTATCCCTTGATGTTAGAATATGGACTTGTGTGCATTGCAAAACAATCCATGATCGTGACATAAATGCGGCAATAAATATTCGAGATGAAAGCTTACGGATATTGTCGTTAGGAACTAGCGATACTGCCTATAGAGGGGATATAAGACCAAAAGCTGGGCGTAAGTCCGTCTTGAGGCAATCCCCAGTGAAATAGGAAGCTCTCAACGATCTTGAGAGTAGTTCACGATAGAAGGTTCAGATCAGGCTAAAATCAATCTCGAACAGGTCTCATGCTTCTGGTGGAAAAATTATTAAGTAAGCCCAAAAGCCGTAAATTAGCGATTTTTTTGGCTTTTATCGGCAGCATTCTCGCTTTACCCTTTCCTATCGCCGGTATTCATAAATTCTATCTCGGTCAACCTCTCTGGGGAATTATTTATCTTCTGCTTTGGCAAACTCCGATTCCCCGGGTAGCTTGCGCGATCGATGCAGTGTGGTATTTAATCCAAGATAACCAATTTTTGGCTAACTATTTTCCCACTGCCACCGCTGCTGCCACTGTCCCCAGTTTAGAGCCTAAACAAGTAGAGGCGATCGGGGCAGCTTTAAGGGAATTAGAGCGCCTCCGGCAAGAAGGATTAATTTCTGAGTACGAATTTGAAGAAAAACGGCGACAATTACTATAATGACACCGCAAAACTGGTTAGGGCGCACTTTTAACCCTTTAAAAGCCAAAATTAGCAATGATCCCTATTATCGCTTTCGTTCCCTCGATGAGATCGCTATGGCGGCGCAATTGGGCATTAAAATTAATGTCAGTCAAGCGGGTGTGGATGATTGGCTGCGATTGCCGGGGATATCCATCCATCAAGCGCGAATGTTGGTGGAATTGTCGGGTATGGGGGTAGAATTGCTTTGTCTCGAAGATCTAGCGGCTGCTTTGAGTGTTCCTGTGGCTAGATTGAAAGCTTGGCAACCGATTCTAGAATTTGCCTATTATAGTCGGGAAAGTCACCTCGCACCCCCTAAAATCAATCCTAACACCGCTTCGATCGAGCAGTTAACCACCTTACCCCTGATCAGCGATAATTTGGCAGCTGCCATTATTAAAAACAGGGAAGAACAGGGATTATTTAAGAATATTGTGGATTTTAAAGGGCGTTTATCCCTAGACGCTCAGGAAATCTCCCAATTAATGCACTTTTTTCAGTTTTAATCCCAAATACTCAGGAAAGGAGACAGGAGATAGGAGATAGGAGATAGGAGATAGGAGTCAGGAGATTATTTTTATTTATTCTCCCCACTTCCCCACTTCCCCACTTCCCCACACCCCACACCCCACTTCCCAGCAAATCTAACTTTCTTCAGATTCCTCCCCATCATTAGGGGGAACTAGGGCTACCGCAGCGATCGCATCGTCCTCATCGAGTTTTTGTACCCGGATGCCTCCGGCCGATCGCGATTGGGGAGTAATAGCATCGACGGATTGACGGATAATAATACCCCGTTCGGTGATAATCATAAATTCCTCGTGGGGGTTAACAACGTGCAGAGCCGCTAATTTATCGTTCTTTTTGCGGAATTTAATCACTCTGACTCCTAATCCCGCCCGATTTTGCAGACGTAGGAGGGTAACGGGAACCCGTTTTCCTAGTCCTGCCATGGTAATCGCTAACACCCAGGGGCCATTATTAGCCACTTCGGGGTTAATTTCTTCGCTTTCGTCCTCGGTTTCTTCTTCGTTAGATTCAGCGATTTGGGCGACAATTTGACTAGGCAGGATGTCCATACTAATTAATTCGTCACCTGAGCGCAATTTCATCGATTTTACGCCTTTAGTTGCCCTTCCCAAGGAGCGCAATTGTTGACTATCGGCCTTAAAATGAATTGCCATCCCCTGACGAGAACCGATAATGACGCTGTCTTCCTCTTTGGCCAAGCGAACCCAACGTAGTTGATCACCGTCTTCGAGAGAAATGGCGATTAAACCGTTCGATCGAATATTACTAAAGGCAGCGAGGGCGGTTTTCTTGATAAATCCCTTTTGTGTGAGCATAATCAGGTAATTATCCTCGCTGAACTCGCTGACTGCCACCACCGAGGTAATTTTCTCCCCTTTGGGAATCTCTAACAGTTGCACGATGGGAACGCCGCGAGCGGTACGGGAACCGGTGGGGATATGATAGGCATTGAGACTATAGACAACCCCGCGATCGGTGAAAAAGAGAACGCTATCGTGATCGCGGCAGGTGATAAAGTGATCGATGCCGTCGTCTTCTTTCATTTTTGCGCCAGCTTTGCCCCTTGTCGCCCGATTTTGGGACTCAAAGGTATTAACGGGCATTCTTTTGATGTAACCCTGTTCGGTGACGAGAATTAAGGCCTGTTCGTTGGCAATCAGGTCAGTTTCGGCGATTTCTCCTTCCCGTTGTTCAATATGAGTGCGACGGGGGGTAGCGTGAATCGTTTTGATCTGTTGCAGTTCTTCCTCGATAATGCTGTCGATCCGTTCTTTTCTGGCTAAAATATCCTGAAGATCGCCGATTTTTGTCAGTAATTCCCCGTGTTCTTGCTGAATTTTCTCCGATTCTAGGGCGGTTAACCGTCGCAGCTGCATTTGTAGGATTGCGTCCGCTTGCACCTCTGAAAGACCAAAATTCTGCACTAATCCCTCTTTTGCACTAGCTGTGTCGGCAGCACTGCGAATCAGGGCAATGACTGCATCGAGACTAGCGAGGGCAATTAGTAAACCCTGAAGGATATGATCCCTTTCCTCGGCCTTGCGGAGTTCATAACGGGTACGACGGGTGATCACTTCTACCCGAAAATCGAGGAAAACCCGAAGAAACTCCCTTAAGGTCAGTAATCTCGGTTCGTTATCGACTAATGCCAACATATTCGCCCCAAAATTCGACTGGAGGGGCGTTTGTTTATAAAGATTGTTGAGGACGACGCGAGGATAGGCATCTCGTTTCAGTTCGATCACTACCCGGATGCCGTCGCGATCGCTTTCGTCCCGCACATCGGAAATACCGTCTATTTTGCGATCATTGACCAAATCGGCGATTTTTTCGATTAATGCCGCTTTATTGGTTTGATAGGGCAGTTCGGTGATGATAATAGCATCTCGATCGGGTCTTCCCCTTTGTTCGATAGTTTCAATGGTAGCGACTCCCCGCAGGGTAATGGAACCGCGGCCGGTGGTGTAAGCTTCCTGAATGCCGTCTCTACCAAGGATATGCCCCCCGGTGGGAAAGTCTGGCCCCGGGATATAACGCTGTAATTCCGTATCGGTGAGATCGGGGTTATGGATGAGGGCAACGGTTCCATCGATAATCTCGGCCAGGTTGTGGGGGGGGATATTGGTGGCCATACCGACGGCGATGCCCGATGAGCCATTAATTAGCAGTTGCGGGACTCTAGAGGGCAAAACCACGGGTTCCTGTTGGGAACCATCGAAGTTATCGGCGAAATCGACGGTTTCTGACTCGATATCCTGTAGTAGGGCGTTGGTGGCCAGGGTGTGCAGACGACACTCGGTATAACGCATGGCTGCCGGGGGATCGTTATCGATCGATCCGAAGTTACCATGACCGTTAATCAGGGGATCGCGCATGGAGAAATCCTGGGCCATGCGGACGAGAGCATCGTAAACAGCAGTATCCCCGTGGGGATGGTATTTTCCTAATACTTCCCCGACGACTCTAGCGCATTTCCGGAAGGGGCGATCGGGGGTTAATCCTAGTTCGTACATCGCATAAAGAATGCGCCGGTGTACGGGTTTCAGTCCGTCCCTAGCGTCGGGCAAGGCGCGCCCAACGATGACGCTCATGGCGTATTCTAGATAGGAACGGGACATTTCATTGCTTAAGTCTGTGGGGACGATATGATCCTGGGCGGCGGTCATAGGGGGTTTAACTCCAATAACAAGGCAAAAAAAGCGTTTTTGTGAGTAAATTCGCTAAAAATCGGGTTTTTACCCTTTTGATGTGCAGAATATGCCCATTTGTAGGACTATTTTACCATAAAATCTCTCTTTTTTGGGGTTTAGAACAGTGCCAAGTCAGTAGTGATCGCAGATACCTTGGCTGGGATGGACGGGTTAATGGTTTGCTATCCTCGTCATCATCATCGAAAATTTTGGGTCTGAAACCCCGTCGTTCTACGACGGCTTTACTGTTAAATATGAGCATCGTTTACGAAATATATGCTAAAATGTGAGACATGGAAAAAGCCTACTCGTTTCGATTTTACCCAACACCCGAACAAGAGTCGCTATTGCGGCGCACATTGGGCTGTGTAAGATTA
>NZ_JACJSW010000031.1:0-27499 GCF_014698375.1 Microcystis flos-aquae FACHB-1344
CATGGAGATAATCCTTAAGAGTAAAGTTAAAGTCCCTTTCCGCAACACAATCAAGATGTCTTGTCTAACAACGCTTTACCAATAAAGCTGAGAGGGAATCCGAACTAGGGAAGCATTCGGAGGTCTGGGCCAGATTGTGTCTCGATGCGGTAGTCTCTACTTGCGGCGCCTAAATTGGTCTAGGCAAGCCCCGTCGCTTTTAGGGCGGGGTTAGTGACTAGTCTGTTTAAAAGTTCTCGCTGGGGATTCCCAGAAGGATTTTGCCGAGAGGCACTCTGACAAACTGCAATTTCTAATTAACTCTCGCTCAACCTCCCGCTAAACCCTATGTCAAATCGTTCTGCTTGTCAACCCCCTTCGAGAATCGACTCTAGAAATATTACCTCAATATGGCATCGGTAAACTTAATCCCTTTCAAAGAATAAAATTTTCCCAAGCTCTCAGATGAGTCCTGAATGGTTAGCCTATAGTAAAGACAGCCCCCTGAGTTGATAACAAAACCCATGCAGAAATTGGTGGAAGTTTTAGCTGATAAACAAGCTCTGATCGCAAAATCTCTGGCGCTGGTTCTGGAAAAAATCACAACCAGCCTCGACCAACAGGACTATTTTACCATCGCTCTGTCCGGCGGTAGTACCCCGAAACCTCTCTACGAGGCTTTATCCTCTCAACCCCTCGACTGGTCAAAAATTCAAGTTTTCTGGGGAGATGAGCGCTACGTTAGTCCCGATCATCCTGACAGTAATCAACGCATGGCCCGGTTAGCATGGCTCGATCGCATACCGATCCCGGCCGCTAATATTCATCCTATGCCCACGGATGAACCCGATCCCCACCTGGCCGCCCAAAAATACGATGATCATCTCCGCCAATGGTTTGGGGTCAATTCTCCCGATTTTCCCGTTTTTGACCTGATTTTATTGGGAATGGGCGATGATGGTCACACCGCCTCTCTCTTTCCCCACACGGCAGCTTTAACGGTAAGCGATCGCTGTATCACCGTCGGCGAGAAAGACGGCAATCCCCGCTTAACTTTTACCGTTCCCCTGATCAATCAGGCCCGTTGTGTGATCTTTATCGCTGCCGGCGAAAGTAAACGCCCCGCTCTACATGAGATTTTCTCTGCCTATGGTGACTCTTTCTCCTATCCTTCCCGTCTCATCCACCCCCCGGCCGGGGAATTATATTGGTTACTCGATGCGGCCGCTGGTTCCTCTTTTGTCTAGAGAATAGGGGAATAGGGGAATAGGGAAATGGGGAAATTCAACTAAAACCCTAAAACCCCCCGCAACGCGCACGCAGTGACCACCCCAAAACCCCAAAACCCTAACACCCCAAAACCCCAAAACCCTAACACCCCAACACCCTAAAACCCTAACACCCTAACACCCCAAAACCCTAACACCCTAACACCCCAACACCCCAACACCCCAGCACCCCAAAACCCTAACACCCCAACCCCTAATCTGCTTTTTTACTTTTTACTTTTTCCTTAAAAATGATCGTTTGTCCTAATTGCGAACATACTAACCCCGATGAGGCCAGTCAATGCGAGGCCTGTTACACTCCCTTGCCGCGGATGTCTTCCTGTCCTAATTGTGGGGCAACCATCCAAACTGATGCCACCTTTTGCGGTCAGTGTGGCGACAATTTACAGCCTAATTCCGTTCCCATGGTGGCAGCCGAGACCGAATCGGAATCGGAACCTGAACCCGTCCCACCGGTCCCTACACCCACCGTCGCCTCGATCGCACCTCCTCCTGTTGCTCCTCCACCGGTTCGGGCTGCCACCCGCTTACAGACCGAAATAGCTAGTTTGCAGCACCTGCAAACCGATAGCAAAATTGAATTACCCCTACATCTATCGGTAATTCATATCGGCAAACCTAACGATCTCATTCCCCCCGATATCGATGTTTCCGGTTTTCCCGATTCTGATATCGTCTCCCGGGTTCATGCCGATATCCGCGTCGAAGCGGGCATCTATTACCTCGAAGACAGCGGCAGCGCTAACGGAACCTACGTTAATCACACTCCCCTACCCCCCGGCAATCGTCATCGTCTCCGGGCTGGCGATCGCATTTCCCTCGGTAAAGGGGACAAAATGACTTTTATTTTCCAAATGTCCTAAAAGGGGACAGGTGTTAGGGGTTAGGGTTTTCGGGTTTTCGGGTTTTCGGGTTTTCGGGTTTTCGGGTTTTAGTTGAATTCCCCCACTTCCCCATTCCCCCACTTCCCCATTCCCCCACTTCCCCATTTCCCCATTTCCCCACTGAAAATTATGCGTACAAATTGGCGAATCGGCTCTTTATTGGGCATTCCTCTCTATATTGATTCCTCGTGGTTTTTGATTCTGGCTTTTGTCACCTTGATCAATGCCACTGATGCAGAAATTCAGTCTCTGGCCGCCCAGAGTTCTGTTTTAGCGTGGTTACTTGGTTTAATCATGGCTTTATTGCTGTTTATCTCGGTTTTACTCCACGAATTAGGTCATAGTTTAATGGCCCGGTCCCAAGGCATCCAGGTCAATTCCATTACCCTGTTTCTCTTTGGAGGTATGGCCTCGATCAATCGAGAATCTCGGACTCCTCCAGAGGCCCTGCAAGTAGCGATCGCTGGACCCCTCGTCAGTTTTCTCCTGTTTTGTCTCCTATCCCTAGCCAGTCACTTACCCTATTTAAACGCCAATTTAACCTATATATGCGGGCATTTAGCGATAATTAACCTATTTTTGGCTCTATTTAATCTTATCCCCGGTTTACCCCTCGATGGGGGTCAAATTTTCAAAGCAATGGTCTGGCAAGCGACCGGCGATCGCTGGAAGGGTTTACATTGGGCTGCGATCAGTGGTCAATTAATCGGTTGGTTAGGGATTATTTTGGGGATTTTCTTGGTTCTCTTGACGGCAGATGTGGGGGGTGCTTGGTTAGGATTAATGGGCTGGTTTATCCTCAGAAATGCCCGCGCCTACGATAATTTAACTAATTTACAGGAAAGTCTCCTCAATTTCACAGCGGGAGAGGTGATGAGCAGAGATTTGCGGGTTTTAAACGCCCATCAAACCCTACAGGAATTCGCCCAAGAATACGTTTTAGACCGAGCGGCTGCCAATACTGCTTATTTTGCCGCTTCCGAGGGACGTTATCGGGGATTAATTCGGGTGGAAGATTTACAGGCGATCGAGCGGAGTTTATGGTCAGAAAAACAACTGCTTGATATTGCCCATCCCCTCACGGAAATTCCCAGTGTTGAGGAAAAAACCCCCTTAGTGACAGTGGTGCAGAAATTGGAAACCATCCAGGACCCGATGATCACGGTGTTAACACCAGCCTCCGCCGTAGCGGGAGTGATCGATCGCGGCGATATCCTCAAGGCAATTGCGATTAAATACCAAATTCCCCTAGAGGAAACGGATATTGAACGCGCTCGCGAGGGAGTTTACCCCAGTTATTTGCCCTTAAATGTTATTGCTGCCGCTCTCGACAAGAGTGAACCGCCAAAAATCGGCGAACCGTCCTTAATGTCCTGACGTAGAGAGGATGGAAGATAATAATCTTGAATCTGGCTAATCCGAAAATTTCCTCGCTGGTTAACCTGCCACAATTTCCCCGTTTCCACATCTAAACAACTTAACCAGCCTTGGCCGTAGGCCCAAGTATCGATACAAATGGCATGGCCGAGATTAACTGGTTTCCCGCTTTTTTGGCTGGTATGGCCGCAAATCATGGTTTTTCCCGAACTATGGGCGGCGGGATATTGAAATTTCTCCCAAAAGAGTTTGTATTCTGGTTGTCTGGCTAGGGGTAGATGGGGATCGAGACTAGCGTGAACAAATAAATGATTGGCAGTTTCGTAGCTATTTATACAGACTTTTCCTAAAAAATCCCAGTGAGATTCAGGAATTTTAATTAGGTGGCCTTCACTATAGGATTTGAGGGTGGCTTTACCGCCTTTTTCTAACCAGAGACGCTGTTTGAGGGGGTTATTACGGGCTTGCAGCATGATAATCTCGTGATTACCTTTGAGGGGAATCAAATTTCCCTGTTTATGTAGGGAAATCAGGCGATCGATCACCCCTTTCGAGTCTCTGCCCTTATTAACGTAATCACCGAGGGTGATTAAAGTATCTTGCGGTTTGGGGTTGACGATCTCTAGTAAGTGATCTAGAGCTTTCGAGCAACCATGAATATCGCCGATCGCTAAGGTTCGCATGAGGATTTGGTAGGGGATTAGGGCATAGGTACAGGTAAAAGTATTAAAAAAATCTGCTCACGACAAACAGCGATTATCGGTGATCTTGCTTAGGGTAACAAAAAGGCTTACAGTAAAATGTACCATAAATTATCAAATCTACTAAATTAATTAAGCTGTGCCGAAAGTTGTTATTGCAGGTAACTGGAAAATGCACAAAACCCAGAGAGAAGCTTTGGAGTTTTTGCAAGATTTTAAATCCCATCTAGAGGAAACCCCCGACGACCGAGAAGTAGTTCTTTGCGCGCCTTTCACAGCTTTAGCTGTCCTCTCTAAAACCCTCCACGGCGGTCGTATTCGCTTGGGGGCGCAAAATGTCCACTGGGAAAAATCGGGGGCTTATACGGGCGAAATCTCGGCGGATATGTTAACCGAAATTGGGGTTCACTATGTGGTTATCGGTCACAGTGAACGCCGGCAATATTTCGGCGAAACTGATGAAACCGTCAATTTAAGGGTCATATCTGCCCAAAAACAAGGTTTAATCCCGATTATCTGTGTGGGAGAAAGTAAGGCCCAAAGAGATGCTGGAGAAACGGAAAAGGTAATTATCAAGCAAATTCAAGGGGGTTTAGTCAATGTTGACCAAAAAAACCTCGTTATCGCCTACGAACCCATCTGGGCGATTGGGACGGGGGAAACCTGCGAAAGCGAGGAAGCTAACCGCGTTATCGGTTTGATTCGGCAACAATTAGACAATCCCGAAGTAACCATTCAGTACGGTGGTTCGGTAAAACCGGATAATATCGATGAAATTATGGCTCAATCGCAGATAAACGGGGCTTTAGTCGGTGGGGCGAGTCTAGACCCCGCCGTATTCGCTAGGATTGTTAATTATCGCTAATTGATGCTGCTGCCATGACGCGATTTTCCAAAACCCCGATGCCTTCTATTTCCACCCGAACCTTATCCCCCACCTGCATCGGTCCGATTCCTTCGGGAGTTCCCGTTAAAATCACATCCCCCGGCAGCAGGGTCATCACTTGAGAGATATAAGCCACCAAGACATCGGGAGGAAAGACCATATCGCTGAGATAACTGCTTTGTTTGGGTTCGCTGCCATCATTGAGAAAAGTGGTTAATTGCGCCCCGATACTCAATTCCCGGACAATCCAGGGGCCGAGGGGACAAAAACTGTCAAATCCTTTCGCCCGCGTCCATTGGCTATCTTTTTTCTGTAAATCCCTAGCGGTGACATCGTTAGCAATGGTATAACCCCAGATTTTACTTCTGGCCTGGGCTGTGGTGCAGTTTTTGGCGGTTTCTCCCATAATTAATGCCAATTCTCCCTCATAATCCACTCTTTCCGATTGGGGCGGATAAAAAATAGTTTCACCATCGGCGATAATTGTCGTCGGTGGCTTGAGAAATAAAAGCGGTTCTTCCGGTACAGGTGTTCCCATCTCGGCGGCGTGGGCGCGGTAATTTTTGCCCACGGCAATAATTTTCGACGGGAAACAGGGGGCTAATAGTTGGTAGCTATCGGGTTCTAATTCTAGCTTGGTTAGTTGCCCTCCTTGCCAGGGAGGGGCATCAAAGACGGCAACGCTACGGTTTAGCTGTAACAGTCCGTAGAAGATTTGTCCTTGACGATGTTTCACTCGTACATAGCGTTGCGCCATATTTTTCTGGGAATGACTAGCGATCGACTCTCGGATAGTAGTATGATCATATATCCTTGCTTCTTTATTAAAAGCTAGAGAGTTATGAAAATCAATTAACCTCCGGTCTTGACAAAGAAGCCTTCTAGTCCATAAGGATTCTGAGATGAGCAATAACTACGAAACTCTTTACATTCTCCGGCCCGATTTAGGGGAAGAAGTCGTTCAGCAACAAGTGGAACGTTATCGGACTCTGATTAGCGAACACAGCGCCACAGACATTCAAGTGAAGGTGTGGGGTAAAAAACGTCTGGCCTATCCCATCAAAAAACTCAATGATGGTGTCTATGTGCAGATGAATTATCAGGCCAGCGGCAAACAAGTCGCCCCCATGGAACGGGCCATGCGTTTAAGTGATGAGGTTATTCGTTATTTAACCCTAAAACTCGATCGCGTGGTGGCCCCCCCTGCGGATTTATCTCCCTTAACGGAAATTCCCCCCTCTCCTATCACCGAAGCGGTGGTGGAAGATGACGGTATCTCCGCTGAAGATTAATTATAGTCACAACTGTGTCGGGTCAATGCCCAATTCCCGTAATCGGGCAAAAGCGCGGTCGCGTTCTTGTTGTGCTTGGTCGCGTTCCTCAAAGAGGGTTTCAGGGTCTTTAAATCGTTCCCCATTGGGATAAAAGACCTCTAAACCCTCTTCAAACATCTCAAACCGAATCCCTAGGATTGGGGAAGTCCAGGGAAAATTCAAGGCCGTTACTGGGAAAAAATCCTCTTGCTGATTGGCCCGCACCAATCCCCAGAAATCATGGGAGTCTGGGTCATAGAAAAACATTTCTAATACCCCATGCTCCCGATAGAAAGACTGCTTTTTGAGCATTTCCCTGGCACTATTGCTCGGAGAGAGGATTTCAAACACTACTTGGGGGGCAATATTGTCTTCTTCCCATTGTTTATAGCTGCCGCGCTCACCAGGTGGACGGCCGAAAACTACCATGGCATCGGGAGCTTGACAGGGAGCAGGTGGTACAGTTACCTGCTGGGGATACCAGAGCAAATCCCCAGCGACAAAGACGGTTTGCTCTTTAAATAAATACTTGAGATTGGCAACCAAGCGAACAATCCAGCGATATTGAACTGTGTTGTCGGCCATAGGTTTACCGTCGGAGTCAGGATAGAAAAGTTGGGGTTCGATGGGTGCTTGAACCATGCTTTATCTCTTGCGATCGCATTTTGGCCTAACTTTATTGTATCATCGCAAATCCTGGGTTTAAAACCCCGTCCTTTTAGGACGACTTTGTCTTAGACCTCTGGCCAAAGTTGTATAAGTAACTTAGAGTATTGTTAAGATTTGATAAATTTAACGGCAAGAGCTTGACATCTACAGACAAAAATGCTACTGTAGCGACCGCAACGCCATTTTTTAGGAGGCATTTAGTTATGGCATTAGCAAAACTGATTGATTGTCGGGGGGGGGTAAGAATAGCTTATCAAAAATAGCTATCGCTTCCTCTGCCATTGCTTTTAGCACTCTAGCAATATCACCAGTTCAAGCTGCTCAGCTAATTATTCCCAACACAACTGTTTTAGGGACTAATGTTTTTTCCGGGCCAACTTTCACGGTTTCTCAAAACTTTCTCCCGTCAGACACCTTAAGTGTTAATGTGTCTGGAACAGTAGATATCGCTTCTGGACGATTTACTGCTAATGCCGCAGGTGTTATTGTCTCACCCCAAACAACAAATACGGGAAATAGTCCAGGACAAACTGCCGCCGGTCCTGGAGGTCAACCATATGGTTCTCTACTCATTGGTAATAACACACTGGGATTTTTTCCTCTATTCTCAGCTACTCCCGCTAATGGTTTAGGTAATGCCAATCCACCAACAAATTTATCATTGTCTGGTGTGCCTTTATCCAGTATCTTTACAAATGTAGGCTTTACGGGTATTGCTAATGGCACTGTTCTTCAGTTTCGTATCAACGATATTAATTCTTTTGATAATAGCGGTCAATTTGTCATTACCTCAACCCCTGAACCTAGCACAATTTTAGGCTTAGGTGTATTGGGATTTGGCGCTTTCTGCCAGCGCAAACTATCTCAAGGGAAGAAGTCAAAACAGGACAATTGAGTTGAGAACTTTGGGATTTATCCCCCCTTAATCTTCCCTGAATAAGGGGGATATCTGACAGTTTTTAACACCTACCTACTTATAGAAAAATAGGGGTTGGGTTGAGCAATAGCAAGGCCCAACCTGCTATTTTATAATTGTCAAAGGTAGGTCTTTTTCTTTTCTAACTTCTCAACATAAGTCAATGGCCTCTTTGATATTTTGTAGAGCTTCTTTTTGAGTCTCACGAAGTCGTTCAGCAACAAGTCGCCCCATGGAACGGGCCATGGGTTTAAGTGATGAGGTTATTCGTTATTTAACCCTAAAACTCGATCGCGTGGTGGCCCCCCTGCCGATTTATCTCCCTTAACGGAAATTCCCCCTCTCCTATCACCGAAGCGGTGGTGGAAGATGACGGTATCTCCGCGGAAGATTAATTATAGTCACAACTGTGTCGGGTCAATGCCCAATTCCCGTAATCGGGCAAAAGCGCGATCGCGCTCTTGTTGTGCTTGGTCGCGTTCTTGTTGTGCTTGGTTGCGTTCTTGTTGTGCTTGGTTGCGCTCTTGTTGTGCTTGGTTGCGTTCCTCAAAGAGGGTTTCAGGGTCTTTAAATCGTTCCCCATTGGGATAAAAGACCTCTAAACCCTCTTCAAACATCTCAAACCGAATCCCTAGGATTGGGGAAGTCCAGGGAAAATTCAAGGCCGTTACTGGGAAAAAATCCTCTTGCTGATTGGCCCGCACCAATCCCCAGAAATCATGGGAGTCTGGGTCATAGAAAAACATTTCTAATACCCCATGCTCCCGATAGAAAGACTGCTTTTTGAGCATTTCCCTGGCACTATTGCTCGGAGAGAGGATTTCAAACACTACTTGGGGGGCAATATTGTCTTCTTCCCATTGTTTATAGCTGCCGCGCTCACCAGGTGGACGGCCGAAAACTACCATGGCATCGGGAGCTTGACAGGGAGCAGGTGGTACAGTTACCTGCTGGGGATACCAGAGCAAATCTCCAGCGACAAAGACGGTTTGCTCTTTAAATAAATACTTGAGATTGGCAACCAAGCGAACAATCCAGCGATATTGAACTGTGTTGTCGGCCATAGGTTTACCGTCGGAGTCAGGATAGAAAAGTTGGGGTTCGATGGGTGCTTGAACCATGCTTTATCTCTTGCGATCGCATTTTTGCCTAGCTTTATTGTATCATCGCAAATCCTGGGTTTAAAACCCCATCCTAAAAGGACGGCTTGGCCTTGTACTAAATCCGTTGAGTATGGGCTACATATCAGGAGAGGCACTCATGCAAAAGGCAAAAGTCAAAGGGGAGAATAAATAATCATTTAATAACAGGATTTAGTATTATATCTAAATTTTTAATAAAGTCGAGGTTGAAAATTATCGGGAATATCCAATTCAAATACTTGGTCATGAATCCGAGCCACATAAAACCCTTCTTGCAGAATTTTTTCCCGTAATTCTGATGATAAATGAACCGCCGCTAATATGCCATAGAGTTTTTTATCTTTGTGTTCAGGGAAAAAGTTGCGAAACCGTTGCAAAATACTTTTTAATTGTGAAATAGACTCCTCTCTAGCATGACTTTTAACCTCGACGATATAAGCAGTATTTAGCTGACCATTGGTATAGGCAAGGACATCAATTTCTAGGTGTTGTCCTTCTTTACTGACTCGCACACTGGGACTAACAACTTCCATACCAAAGCGTTGTCTGAGAATCGTTTCCATTGAGGGAAGGGCAAGTCCTTCGGTAAAGCTGCCGAATTTGGCACCGAGTCCCCCAATTTGCTGACCTAATTCTTTGAGTTGTTTGTCAGTTTTCTTCTGTTGTTGCGCGTTTTCCTTCTGTTGCTGACTAACTTCCTTCAATAGTAGGTCAGTCTCCTTCAGTTGTTTGTCGGTTTCTTTTTGAGCAGTCGCTAATTCGGCTAAGAGTCGCCATACGTCTTCGGATGTAGTTGCCATAGCTAATTTTTTCTCTCTGATTTAGTCTATTGCTATTTTACTGAATTTTGCCGATTCATGAAGAAGATAGTGCTTTTGCCTTTGAGTAAGAGAGCGATAAGTAGGGCGTGTTAAGCTGTCGCTAACATACCTTTATTTTTATAAGTAACTTAGAGTATTGTTAAGATTTGATAAATTTATTAGAGTATTTTCAAGATTTGATAAATTTAACGGCAAGACTTTCAAATCTACAGAATTAAACATTATAGATCAGGCAGAACCACATTTTTTAAGAGGCATTTAGTTATGACATTAGCAAAACTTATGCAATACTCCATCGGGGGGGGGTAATACTTATCAGTCTGGCAGCAGCAGGCATAGCGCAAGCATTTAATCTACTCCAAAATGGCAGCTTTGAAAATACTGCTGGGAGTTTTGTAGATAATGGGCTAGGATGGATGTCTTTGGACCCAGGCTCTAATGTGATTCCGGGGTGGAAAACCACCACTGCCGAGTTGTTATGGGGTCAAAATGTCAATATAGATAACATTACTACTCCCTTTGGCTCTTTCTTGCTCGATTTCACTGGCTATCACAATTCTTTTCCCTATGGAGGTGTGACTCAAACTATTAACACTACGGTGGGTCAGCAATATACCCTATCTCTCTCTTTGGGAACGTATCAATCTAATCCTGTATATATAGGGCCAGTCTCAGTTGAGGCGACTGCTGGTTCCTCTAACCAAACATTCACTTTCAATCCATCAGGCTCTGGTAGTCGGTGGAGTAGCTTCAGCTTCGATTTCACTGCGACGAGTACATCCACTCCTATCTCCATCGTGGGAACTTTTAGTGGAGGCTGCTGTCACATTGGGCTAGATAATGTATCTGTAGAAGCAAAAACCACACAAACTGTTCCTGAACCTAGCACAATTTTAGGCTTAGGTTTATTGGGATTTGGCGCTTTCTGCCAGCGCAAACTATCTCAAGAAAAGAGGTCAAAACAGGACAATTGAGTTGAGAAATTTGGGATTTATTTCAACAATTGATCCCCCCTTAATTCCCCCTTAATAAGCTATCCATTAGTCACATCTTTCTTAACATAAAATTTGACAAAAAGAGAAAAGTGTGCAAGATGGCTCAAGGGGGTTCTATGGGGGAACTAATTTGATCAGATAGTTTCCAAGTCTGGCTGATATCATGTAACCTTCGCAGTCCCAACCAAATAGTTTTAATACTAAATCCGTTGAGCATAGGCTACGGATTTAGTATGACTTTCTTTTTCTTGAGTTTCTCTTTTTTTTCTTTGCTTGGCAATCCCTAAATTCTTTTCTTCTCTTGCCCAGACCTATTGATTAATCAGTCCTAAAGGTATTCCTTGCGCTGACACTCCTAATGTGGTATGAACTTTGAGACCAAAGGATGTTTTACAATCTAGATAACCCATTCCCTTGTTGGCTTTTTGGGTCGTAAAGTCTAAACTGGTTGTGTCTTGCACTGCCAAAACTATTGGATGTTCTTTGATTCTTTCTACTGTACTTTTGGCTTGGGCGGCAATTATATCTGAGGGGTGAAAATAGGGGGAATTCCAAAAGTCGTAGGTGGCACTGGCGGCGGCTAGATTTCCCGAGGCTTGTGGCACACTTGTACTAGGTTGGCTGGCCAAGTTTTCTACGATACTGATTAACCTTTTCTTTCTTCTGGTGTCCCCTAGGTCTGCATACTGTAATTCTTGGGCTGCCCATTTCTCCATTTTTTTGCTTACCTCCACCTTAATTCCTTCTTTCAAAACTATACCTATCAATCGTTTCCCCTTTTTTTAAGTTTCTTCTCTTTTTGTTAAGAAAGATCTGACTAATGGATAGGGTATAAACGGGGGCTGTTCCAGTATTAAGTGGGTGGGTGGAATTAAATATAAGATGAACGTAGGTTGGGTTGAAGCATGAAACCCAACGCCCGCATGGGTTACGCTACCGCTAACCCATCCTACAAATAATTGTGCCTCCCTACTTAGCAGGATATCAGGTAAGTCGGGATTAGCAATTCTCGCCCCACCAGCGATCGCTGTTGCCAAAGAATAGGGCGTAATTGCCCGAATTTTTAGCCCACAGAGACGAGGTATTTTTTGAGCATTCATGGCGAGATTTGTCAAATTATTTAAGAAATGTGAAGGAGCGCAAAGGAAAATTAAAAGAAGGGAAGATATAGATGTTGGGGAGAATACTAAGTGCTAATCTAAGGTTATCCCATCTATTCCGAGGTTAACCGTCGAACAGGAGAAACAATCACCGGATTCCCTTGCTGGCGGCAAAAATCAGTTTCTTTAAATGAAAGTTAACAGAACTTCGCATTTCTGTTAAGAGAAGGTTTAAAGAAACTTGTTAGAATAGAGGTAGATAAATCCAGTTGCAAATAGGCGCTCGACCCGATGAATTTTCCGCGCGATCCGACAAAAAAAAGAGAACGAGAACACCGACAATATCTAGACTGTGACCTCTAATTGACTTTCAATCAACAGCGTGATCGAGCAGTTTTTTTGAGGATTAAATTCCTGGCATCAACATCCCTTAAAAATAGTTGATGTGGGCAGTCCATAGCAAAATTTTTAGATGGAGTAGTGAGTATGAAGCTATTGATTCAGGGCAATAATATCGCTGTCACCGAACCTATTCATGATTATGTGGAACAAAAGCTGGAGAAAGCGGTGAAACATTTTAACGGCATAACCACAAAGGTCGATGTTCACCTCTCCGTGGAAAAGAATGCACGCATTCCCGATCGCCACAAAGCGGAGGTAACGGTTTATGCTAATGGAACAGTGATTCGCGCTCAAGAAGGAAGCGAAAATTTGTACGCGAGTATTGATTTAGTTTCTGATAAAATCGCTCGTCAACTCCGCAAGTATAAAGAAAGATTGGTGGATCATCGCACCAACGCCCCCGTTAAAACTAGCGAGGTGGTGCAAGAGAAACCCTTAGATGATAGCCTAATTGGTGATCGCACTCCCGAATTACCTGCGGAAGTAGTGCGGATGAAATACTTTGCCATGCCACCGATGACTATTGAGGAAGCGCTAACACAATTGCAATTAGTCGATCACGATTTCTATATGTTCTGCAACAAAGACACGAACGAAATCAATGTTATCTATCAACGCAATCACGGCGGTTTTGGTGTTATTCAGCCCCGTCCCGTTAACGTAAATGGCAAAGAATCCAATTAACAGTTAGCGACCACAAATAAAACTAAAGACTGGAGAAATTCTCCAGTCTTTTTCTCATCTAACCAAGATTAACTTTAACCACTTTATTTTTTTCTGCCGCCGCTTTCGGGAGGGTGAGATAAAGAATACCGTCTTGATAGTTAGCGGCAACTTGGCTATTTTGCACCTCTACTGGCAGGGTAATCAAGCGACTAAATTTACCATAATAAAATTCGCTGTTTTCTACCTCGGCAGGGCATTCACGTTGCCCGTTAATAGCCACCATTTGCTTGCTAACCTCCACATCGATATCTTTAATATCCACACCGGGTAATTCGATTTTTAATTCCACGGAATCCTCATTAACAGAGATTTCCACCGGGGGACGAGATACCAAGGAAGTTGTCGGTAATACTTCTTGAAAAAGTTGATCGATTTGACGTTGAACAGAATTAATTTCTAGGAAGGGAGAATAAAGAGTGAAAGCCATAGTAATAATTTCCTTGAGAGGTTTTCTCTGACTGCGATTACCTCTATCTTAAGCAACTAACTTGACTTCCACAAGGCGGTTTTCAGGAAATAAAAAGTCGCAATAACCGATACAGTTATCAGTTATCAGTTATCAGTTATCAGTTATCAGTGGCAAGTGGGAAGTTGTGGGGTGTGGGGTGTGGGGTGTGGGGTGTGGGGTGTGGGGTGCAAAAAAACTGACGGCTGACGGCTAAAATAACTGTTATAACCATTGTTGTAATTCCGGCCAACCCAAACCCTGACGCACGATATCCGGTTGATCGCCAGTAAAATCAACAATTGTTGACACTTCCGAACCGGGAGCCGAACCATCTTCGATAATTAAATCAACGATATGATCGAGGGCATCGAATAGCCTAGCGGTTTCTAATCCCTTGGTGGGAAAATCCCCCTCCTGATCGGGAAGATGGGCAGAACTAGAGATAATGGGATTTTCTAGGGTTTCGAGAATAGTGCGACAGATAACGTGATCGGGAACCCGGATACCGGTGGTTTTCCGCTTCGGATTCATCACCACTTTCGGCACTAATTTAGTCGCCGGTAAGAGAAAAGTGTAAGGACCGGGTATGACTCGTCGCATAATCTTATAGGCATGATCGCTGACCACTGCGTACTCAGAAATATTCGACAAAGAAGAACAGAGAAACGTCAAGGGTTTATCATTAGATAGTTGCTTGATTTGGCGAACTCGTTCGACGGCGGATTTCACATTGAGATCGCAACCGATCGCATAGACGGTATCGGTAGGATAAAGCATAATTGCCCCATTTTTCAGGGCATGACAGATTTCTTGGATAGAACGTTGTTGGGGATTTTCCGGATGGAGAGAGTAAATAGTAGCCATGATAGCAAAATCGTCGCCTATTGGGATTGTCCCACGGGAATCGCCGGGGATATGTGTTTAGGGGCATTAGTAGATTTAGGAGTCCCCCTAGAATACCTGATTGCACAACTACAAACTTTAGGAATCGAGGATGAATATCAGTTAAGGGCCGAAAAAGTGCATCGTCGCGGTCAAATTGCCACTAAGGTTCACGTCGATGTCACTGCCGAGAAGTCAGATCATCATCACCACCATCACCATCATACCCCCGCTCGTCATTTACCGGAGATTGAAAATTTAATTAAACAGGCAAATTTACCCCAGAAAGTCCAAGAATGGAGTTTAGCGGTTTTTCAACAACTTGCGATCGCAGAAGGATCAGTTCACGGGATCGCACCGGAAAAGGTGCATTTTCACGAAGTCGGAGCAACCGATGCCATTATCGATATCGTCGGGACTTGTTTGGGTTTGGATTGGCTATCGGTGAGTGAATTATACTGTTCTTCTCTACCCACCGGCGGCGGTACAGTTCAGGCCGCCCATGGTCGTTTACCGGTTCCCGTGCCAGCAGTAGTACAATTGTTTAGTCAGGGACAAGTACCAATTTATAGTAATGGCATCGAAGCGGAGTTAGTAACACCCACGGGGGCAGCTATTGTGACAACTTTAGCTAAAAGTTTCGGTAAACCGCCGAAAATGCAGTTAGAAAAGGTCGGTTTAGGGGCAGGTACAAAAGATTTACCGATTCCCAATCTTGTCCGGCTTTGGTTAGGGAAAAAAACACCAGAAAAGCTAGATGAAAGGGAAACCGTGGCAGTTTTAGAAACTCAAATTGATGACTTAAATCCGCAAGCGATCGCCTACTTAAGCGAGGCTTTATTACAAGCAGGGGCTTTAGATGTATTTAGTCAAGCAATTACTATGAAAAAATCTCGTTTAGGGATACTCTTGACAGTAATTTGTGGCTTGGATAAAATTGCTATTTGTGAAAATATGATCTTTCAGGAAACCACAACTTTAGGCATTAGAAGGACGATTCAAGAGCGATCGATCTTAAAAAGAGAGATACAATCGATCGATACTGTCTATGGTAAAATTCGGCTAAAAGTTGCCTACAAAGAGTCAATTAATCAACCGATTACCGTACAACCAGAATACGAAGATTGTGCCGCTATTGCCCGTCAGCATCATCTACCTTGGCGATTTGTTCATCAAATGGCCTTAGCTATTTGGCAAGAAAAAAATCAGTCTTAACAGCCGGGCGATTTTCTCCTAAAACTGCTAAGTAATAGGACAAAATTAACTTCTTGGTTAGGATAGGCAAAAGGCAAAAGGTAGTTAGATATGTGTAATTAATTTTGCTTAGGTACTTATATCCATTGTTCAAAAGCTATTTTCAGGAAGATAATCCCAATTTAAAACCTGTTCTTGGCTAAAAGGACAATCAACTGGAAAAGTTTCTTTTGGTAAATTAGTTTCATTTACCGTCCCTCGCACTGCTTTTTGATAACATTCTGCGAAAATATCGGCTAAATAGGGTTTTAAGCTGGGACTATCCCTAAAAATAAGCTCTAATTGTTCTCTTTGCTCATCAATGGTATTTATCCAGCTATTAGTCCGTTTTTCTGGTTGATATTGCCATTTAAGTAAGTGCATCAAGAGAACTTTTAAACGGCCGAATACCTCCCGTCTATTATTACGTCCCATATCGGATATTTCTTCGATTAAGTTATCTAAATCAAGGGCCTGTAAATTGCCCTTTTTTAAGTGATTTACGGTTTGCTCAAGCCACAAATTAAAATCAGTTGCATAAAGCTGAGATAATTGATTTTTCATGTCGATGTGGGATTTTTAAAGGGAAACTCTCCGCCAAAATTGGTCGTTACTTGCGATTTTATCACTCAATCTTGGCTCTTGGGGGGTTTAACCCACCCTCCCCCGCACATTAGCTTTTCGGTGGGACGCTTACACGCGGTTGTCATACATTTATAACAGTTTAAGAGTGACTGATAATTGCTGATTGTCGGTATTTCTGCCAAGGTGAGATGCACCCGAAAAAATAAATCTGATTTGTGAATAAAAACTGAATATTTTAACATTAGAAAACTAAACCTGTTATAATCGGGGCAAAAATAAATGCTTGTAATCCTAATGAGAACATGGTCAATAGTATTTTAATGATTCCTGTTCATTTGGATGCTCTCTATCTGAAAAGAGAGCGCCTAGTTATAGAGGCGATGGCAGATTTGAGCATAATTCCTTATTTTAATCAAAAAAGAGACGTAAATCCGAATATTGCTCATATCAGCGAGGAGATTGTTTCCCAACCCTTTCAAAACCAAAATCTCTACCTGAAAGCGGGAATCCATTTACATTGGGCGTTACCCGATGCTTTAACAAAAGGGATTCAAGATAGCGATAAAAAGACAGTTTTCCCATCAGTTCCTAATCGCTGGTTAGTAACACGCACTCTTAACGGCAAAAAACGTCAATGGGTAGTGGAGAGTGATTATCTTTATCGGGAAGGAGAAGGGGAGCAGTTAGGTAGTATTGCTTATCCCATTGAGATAAAGAATGGTAATCATCAACCATTTCGCTATTTAGGTCGCAAACTGCCTATAGAAGCTTGGTTAGAAAATGATCCCAAGGCTGAATACTTAGCCTTATTAACGGCCGTAGGTTATGGTGAACCGACTTTTGCGGCTTTTTATCCCAATTGTCACAGCGTTTTTGGATTTTATGATGATTATTCTCCTCAACCTACTGATAGTTTACAGTATGATGTGATTGGGTGGTATAGTGACTTAGAAAAGGATTATTTCAATCAGTTTATTCAGTTAAAATTAAAAGATAAATTGAGTACACAGGAATTAATCAAAGCGATACAAGAGAAATTCAAGTGGGACATTCCCGTTAAAAGCAATGAACAAATACCTCAAAGAATGCTCTGCTATGCCCGCTTAAAGTTTGCTTCTTCAACCAATACAGAGAGAGAAATTTCGGTAGAAGTGGCTGTAGGAAATACGGGAACGGAGGCATTATCTGCTTATTTAGGTCAAAAAATTGACAACAATTCTCAATCTATTATTGAAGATCAATTAGAAGCTTTAACCCTATCTTCTAGTCTAGAACATCGGCAGTTGGATCTAACAGCTAAGTTTGAGGAAGCACGCCATGAAAAAGGGTTTAATGCGGTCTCATCTGGCACAATATGGACAATTACTTTAGGAAGCACAAACGCTACAACAGCAAATGCTGAAGATGCTCAAGCTCAGAGCGAAGTTACTTTACCCGATAATATAGCTCCTAAACTGAATCAGCTTAATCTCTCTCAACAGAAATATGACTGCACTTTCGATGAAATTGAGTCAATGCGTCGGCAACTCTTTTCTGATTGGTATAAGTATATGTTAAGTGCTTATCCCCCCCAAGGTAGCACCGCTCAGTATCCTGATATTGATGAAGTTAAATATTATATTCAGGAGAAGGGAATTAAACCTTTAAAGGCAAAACTGAATGATCTAGAGAATTATAAAAAGTTATTGAATGAATCTTTAACTCAATTACAACAGGCGATCACTCAAGCAAATATTACCCAGTGTAACTTAAAAGTTAGTGATATTTTAGATTGGGAAAAATTGATTAATCAGTTAGAACAGGGAACAACAGAGCCAATTAAAAGAATTAAGCAGTTAATCCCCGATTTGTCCAGTAAAATTGCAGGGAAAAACCAAGGAGAAATTATAGCTGCCTTAAATTTAATTTTGACTAGAAGAGATTTTTACCAAGAAAATGTATTCAAGACGATTCCTCAAGGATTATTACCGAACAAACCCGATTTAATTAATTGTACTGAAGAAGAATTAGTCAGTTTTAATCGTCAGCTTTTGGAAGTTTCTTTCCCTCAACTAATTTTAAAAGCTCCACCACCTTACACCCTGAAACCTATTGCCAGTTCCCGTTATTGGCAACCAACAGAACCGGTTATCTTGATGGCGGGGGAAGGGGTAAAACCCACCATTCGCCATGGACAAGATGGAAGATTGAGGGATGATGGACTGTTAGAATGTGAGATTTTACAACAGGAAGAGGACATTTTTCTCAATGGATTTTCGTCTATTCTCGTTAAAATTGATAAGATAGAAAACAATAAAAAAGGGGAACATATTGGCTTTAACACTTGGGAAGAACAACCTTGGCATCCGTTTTTACTAGAGTGGGAGGTACAAGTTTTTCCCCTCCAAAATGGCTGTAATCATGGCATCTATAATCATCAATATGATGCTGAGTTTATTACGGGTAATTATACCTTGAAAGAAAACGAGCCAGAGCTTTCTTTACAGTACGGAAAGGGGGCTGTTCTTAAAGCTGCTAATGTTTATAGTGGTCGGAGTATTTTAACACCCCATGCCGGAATTAAGCTTAAGGAAAAAATAGAAGTTTATTTAAAGAAACAGTTACCTGATGAGGCTAAAGAATATTACGAACCAAAACTGTCTGAACAAGAAGAAGCTTACCAAAAAAGAATCCAAGATTGGTATAAGGACAAACCAAATTCTTTGACCAACTTAGACCAACAAGAAAAGATTCAAGCCATTCAAGCTTGGTATGAGCAAAAACCCTGTTATGATCCTAGTAATCCTAATTTAATTTTCACTAATCTACTCTCGGATCAAAAAGCTAAAGACCCCATTTATACTGCCATTAGAGCTTATCAAAATCTTTTAAGCCTAAATTGTCTATCTCAAGCTTTAGGAGGGTTTAACGAGGCTTTATTGATGCACAAACAGACCTTACAGTTACCTATTGCTGATCCTTTAGGATTTAATGATTATCAGGCTTTTACAGATGAAATAAAAGAAATGGTACAACAAAGTATCCGTAGTGCGCCAGAACCTTTAAATGATTTTAACCCAATTCGCTCAGGGGTAATGAAGATTTTGCGGTTACGGTTGGTGGATACTTTTGGACAGGTGAAGGATTTAGATATTAGAAATATTATCACTCCTGAACAGATGACGACTCCAGGCAGTCCCTATCTGATATCTTTACCCCCTCGTTTGGTACAACCGGCGCGCATTAATTTCCGTTGGTTATCTGCAATTGAAGGGGAACAGGAAATGAATAGTCATCCAGCTACTACTCCTATTTGTGGCTGGATATTGCCTAATAATTTAGATAATAGTCTCGCTATCTATGATAATCAGGGTAAGGCTTTGGGTTCGATTAATCAATTAGCAAAATGGGAAGCTGCGCCGGGGGAAAATACGGTTATCCCCTTTGATAAAATTGATGATCATTTACAAAAAGTGATTAACTATATTATTAAGCAGGGGGCAGAATTTTTGTCTAATTTTATTTCGGCTTTAGATAGTGGTTTAGAAAACATTGATCCCGAAAATTCAGCGCAAAATCAAGGTTTAGTACTGTTAATGGGACGACCTATTGCCCTAGTCAGAGCTTCTTTAAACTTGGAATTAGAGGGACTTCCTGCCATTAACCAAGATTGGGGGGTATTTTGGCAAGATTTAAGACGCAATTTCCGAGAAACGGATGGCTTTGAAAAGGTCAAGTTTCCAATTCGTTTAGGGGAATATCAACAGTTAAATGATGGTTTATTAGGTTATTGGTTGGAAGGGGATGATGGAAGTCTCAAGGATATATTTTATGCCCCTCAAAGTGATTTAGAGGGAATTAATCATCCTGCTATTAAATTTCATAATGCTAATAATCCTTGGCACATTGATCTTAATGTAAAAGATCCTCCTACCCTGTTAACCATGCTTATAGATCCCAGAGGAAAAGTTCATGCAACTACAGGAATTTTACCGACGAAATCGATTGATATTCCCCCGGATCAATATCAACAAGCGTTAGAGAAAATAGAAATTACTTTCTTCTCTGCTCCTATCTTGACAGATTATGGTAAAATTAATTTAGTTTTACCTGATGAAGTTGGTTATCAGTGGTCATGGTTGGAGAAAGAAAAGGAACAATGGTCAACTGCCGATAAAATAGGTCAAACTAATGTTAATGCTATCTTCTCTGGCAAGCAAGAAATTCGAGAGGGATGGTTAAAATTAAGCACCAAAAAAGAGCCACCCAACCCTAATAGTCCTAATCCCTAAGTTTATTCAAAATTCACCCGTTAATTTTTTAAATCAAGGAGTATCAATTATGAGTAACACTAATGACTTAGTTCTACATCTAAAACTAGATACCATTATCCCCGATGCAGACAATCAAAGAGTTCGTAGTGCTTTTTTAAGCGAGAATGTTTCAGCTTTAAGTGAGAATATTTCGGCTTCTACTGAGAACCAATATAGTGTTCATGGTAGTCCCCAAGTTGTGAGTGATGAACATTTTGGCAGTTGTTTCATTTTTGATGGAAGACAAGACTATATAGAAATTCCTAATTCAGAGGACATTAACTTTGCAACTAATCAAGATTTTACCGTTGCCAGTTGGATAAAAATAGCCAAAGAACAACCATTTAAAACCAATGGTGACAACGATATTATTGAAAAATGGAATGGTAGTGGAGGTTATCCCTATGTCATCAGATATATTCCTGATAACCAAACAATCTGTGCGGCAAGATATGATGGTTCTAATAGTCCCTATGTCACCACCACAACTAAACTTAATAGTGAGCAATTTTATCACATTGCTTTTGTGAAAGAAGGTAGCAAGTTACGGCTTTATTTAGATGGACGTGAAGAAAATAGTACGGATGATACAACCCAATCTCAAACACAAAATGATTCACCTCTTTATCTAGCACGTAGAGGAGGAAGCAATGAAGCTTATGCTAACTATTTTGCGGGAACAATTGCTCATCTCCGCATCTATAAAAAGGCATTATCTCCAGAAGAAATTAAACAGGATATAAATGATAATTTAACGGCGATCACCGCTTTTAATCTTGCCTATCCTCTTGATTTTGACTTATATGAAGGGGACAATAAAGAGTCCATTATCTTTATTGAAAATGATACTAAGGGAGAAGAACTGGTTTTTGAAATTCAAAATGATACAGAACAAGAGATTACTTTACCAGCAAAAAGTGGAGCAGTTACTCAAAATAATTATCATTTTGAATTAAGATTTAGACCTGATACTCTATCGCCTAAATCTTTACAGCAATTGGCTTTAAAAACCCAAAGTAATTGGAGTATGAGTTCTCCTGTTACTCAAGCAGATGGGATAGTTTCTCTCTATTTCTTAACAACTAATACTACTTTATCAGCTAATGAGGTCGTTACTTTAACCCTGCCAAACGTCAGTGCTTCAGCAGCGGGAGGGGCGAGAACAACCAGAGTTGAGTTTTTATGTCCAGAGTTTACTTATCAAGGAGAGACTTTAACTCATTATTATCGAGAAAAAAAACTCAGCGTTATCGATCATCGAGGGAAGAAAAATATTCCGCTTCATGTCAGTTTTGTAGGCTCTAATCGGATTTTGAATGATGGCACAACGACAAATAAGTTAACTTTGCGAATTGTTAATGTATTAAAAGATAAATCTATTCCTTTGATTCCAGATAGTAAGGGGGATCAAGCTTCTAAGTTTATTATCTCTTTTGATGTTCAAGAAGCAAATCAAAATAAGGATTGGGCTTTGGGAACCACAAGTCAGATACAAGGAATAGGGATTCAAGGAAAAGATTTTCGACTGAGGGCAAGACATATAGAGGAGTGGAAAATTGTTAAAGAGACTCAAGGAGAATCGCCAACTTGGACAATAACTAATCAAAATGAAGAAAACGTTGAGTTACGACAGGAACAGGGTATTGAATTAACAATTAACAATATCATTTCTTCTCTTCCTTCCGGTCAGACCAATCTTTATATACGCTATGAAAATATTCCGGGTTATTGGGATGGAACTTTTATTTGCACCATAGAGAAAATGCCCATTTTATATAAGGAAGGTAATGTAGGGATTGGTATCAGCGACCCAGGGAAATTCAAATTAAACGTACAGGGAGGCGATCTCAATGTTAGCGGCACAATTTACCGAGGTGGAAATCCTCTGATTTATGAAAATTATGAGATTTATTTAAGAGGTTCTGCTTTTGACTCTCCCGAAGGAAATAATACGTTTTTAAAAATTGCTAATGTTGCAATTACTATGACTAATAACAGGGGATTAAATACAGTTATTCTTCGTCCTGATGGTAGTTATAAAAAAGGCACTTCTCATGATATTTTTGCCGATAAAAGTTATTGGAATGATTGGGCAAATTGGATTAATGATCAAAACAATGTTGCTAATGGTGATGTTGTTGCAGTAGCTAGTTGGGATGCTATAAGGAATGCTCCTAGAGGTGGAGCTGCAGAAACTTTATTGACCTCCATTAAGGCTTTCAGGGCTTTTGAGGCAGAAAAAGGTGAATTTCCTGAGCGTTCTCCCTATGTTCTCTTATTTGTCAAAGGACGAGCGGGAGCAATGGAAGTCTGTCAACCCCATAAAGGACTTAATGCTCATCTGAAAACAACTTACTATGAACTGTTGAATTATGGTAATACTTCAGTCGTTTTAAGGGGAATGATTATAATGTGGGCTGGGGATGTCAATCAAATTCCTGTTGGTTGGGCTTTATGTGATGGCCAGAATGGTACACCCGATTTGCGAGATCGGTTTATAGTAGGTGCAGGATCTAACTATGGAGTTAAGACTACTGGGGGTCAGGCTACTGTAACCCTAACCGAAGCACAAATGCCTCCTCACAGACATACTGGAACAGCAGAAAGTAGTCAGCACCGGCATATCATCCCAACGGATAGTGGTGGTGGTGGAGAAGGTTGGGGGCAGGAGAGAATGATACAAGCAAATGTTTATAACAATGCAAATAATTGGGCTAATGCAAACAGCTACGCCTATACATACGGAGACCCTGTGGCACAATGGACTCCTAATTCAGCACCGACTGGGGGAAAGGGGGAACATACTCATAACTTGGCTATCAATCAAAGTGGTGCTGGACAAGCACATAACAACATCCCACCCTATTATGCGTTAGCCTATATTATGAAGCTATAGCCTTTTATTTTGCTCCAAATTAGCTAAAAAATGATGGAACATAAAAAGCGATCGCCTCCCATCCCACTCCCAATTCTCTGAGGAATTTCTTATGATACAGACTTATCCTATTTCTAAAACTATGGAGGAAAAATTATGTGTGGAAACGAACGAAAAAGACAGAGTGACGGAGACATACCTGATCAAAACGGAGACGGACCTGATCAAAAAAGACCACAAACCCGCAGTCAAACCAAACCAAAACGGGATGCAGAACAGGCGGCTAATCTAGAAGCGGCTCGAAAACATGCAGAGGAACTACGCTTGCGTCGGGAAGAAGCCTTAAAAAAACAACCAGCGACTCCGGCAGGAAATCGCGGAGATGGCAGTTTACACATATCATTCCTGCAAATGGGACAAGGAGATTGTTGTCTGATTGCCACCCCGAAAGGGCGTGTCATTATGATTGACTGTGGTTCTGATTCTAAGGATAGTGAAGACAATGCGGTTTATACAAAACGGATTAAGGATTCGATTTACACCGAAAAATTCTTAAAAAATCAGAATGAAATTGATATTTTAATTCTGACCCATCCTGATACGGATCACTACGAAAAAGCCAAAGAGGTTCTTAAGGATAACGTAATCATTCATAATGTCTACCACAGTGCTAAATTTCCCGACTACAGTGCCGGACAAACCAGCACTTGGATTTCTTCTCGAACGACCGATCCCAGTTTTATCAAAGCAGTTACCCATAATTTATTGACCTGTGGCTTTATTCGGATTAATGACAAGGACGTGCTAAATGCCGATGAAACCAACACAGTCGATCGCCTAGATGGGAAGGGAGGCATTCGTATTGTTGATGAAGAGAACTGTAAAATTGCAATCCTGGCCAGTAATGTTGATAAATTGTACGTCAACGACAACAGCAACACGACCAATCGAGGAAGTGTCGTAACCTTGATCGAAATCTTTGATCAAAAACTGTTAATTTGTGGAGATGCGACCCGCAGTACAGAACATTATCTCCTCAAAAATCATGGCGATCGCTTGGCTAATCTGTGTGTTCTGCAAGCTCCCCATCATGGTAGCAATAATACATCATCCTCGCAAGAGTTTGTCGATAAGACGAAGCCTATCAACGTCGTCATGAGTGCTGGTAAAAAAGTTGATAAAGACCATCTGCCCAGTGAAGATACCATTGTCCGCTATGAAAATTGTCAAGCATTAAGTAAACGGTCTGAAGTCCCTGAACATGAAATTTTTTATTGGGAAAAAGGGAGTATGGGTTCTTATAGTAACACCAGTAAATTTACCAAACGTGCGGTCTATATAACCGGTTCTAACGGCACGTTTTCACAGAGATTTGAGCAACCTTCCACATAGGCAATTACGATGGATTTCACCCAACTCAAAACCCATATTATTATCACAAACAATCGGCTGGAACTGGCTATTAACGATCTGGCTTCTAGCGATCTTAGTCAATTATTTGTTCCTTATCTGAAGGATGGCAAGTTAGTCATCGAGAACATTACTCAGCACACCGAAACCGACACGGACATCACTGTGGTAGGCACAGGATCACAACCTCCCTTCGCCGGAATGCAGGTTACAGCCGTCTTTAGTATTCAAGAGGCCAATCCGGCCATCGTTGTTACGGCTACGGCTGATAGCAATTGGACTTTAGCTCAAGAATATCCATCATTACAACATACCCTAGCCGAATCGATTCATTACAACAGCCCTAGCTTAATCCTGAGTTCCTATGACGCATCAACAGAAGCAAAAAGAGGAATGACTTTTCATGGGACTCTCCATACTGATTCAATTTTTGGCATTTTAGAATTACTCTTTCCCAAGGTCGAGCATCGTCTGTATGGCGAGATTACCATGACCCCAAGGATACCGGAAGTTAGTGCTGACATTGAGCCAGTCCCTAATATGTTTATCGAGGGACCCGATGGCATTACCACCGACTTAACCTTATTTCGATTGACCGATATCCGCTACGAACTTTGCATTGATCCTCGCTTTAACTATGACAAAGTTGAATGGGATAACCTGGTTTATCTTGCCTTTAGTGCTAATATTCCGTTTCAAGCACAAGGAACCCAACACTCAATTTTTCTCTCAGCGCAACTATTTAACCCTCAATCTGATGTTCGTTTGAGTGCCGATCTCAGTGATCTGGGTAACGTTGCCTTAGAAGAATTAGGATCTCTGGTGAACCATACCGGATTGACAACTCCCTTCGATTTCAACATTAAACAATTAGTGCGGTTTGCCAATTTAGACATAGTGATCAATCCCACCGGCAGTCCCAAGATTCGCTATGTCAACCTAAAATTAGAAACTCAAGAAAGCTGGACAATTGTTGAAGATTTACTAACCCTAGAGGCGATCGATGTCTCTTTCCGAGTAGATGACCCCTTGGGAGGACGCAACCTTTCGGGATCGGTTTCTGGTTTAGTGGGAATTGGAGAGTCAGGAACGCTGGAGTTGAGTGCGTTCTTTGGCAATAACTTTTCAGAGACTTCCATCGGTGGAGGTTTGCGTCGAGGAGATCCCCCTCTCAATATCCGTGAGGTCTATGAACACTTTACCAAGAAAACCAATCCCCACCTACCTGACTTGGTAGTGACAGCCTTTGACTTCTTTATGGAGTTACCCACCAAACAGCGATCAGCAACCTATTGGGACTTAGGCGTTTTCGGTCAGCAAAAAAGGCTCAAACCATTACGGGACAAAGGGTTAACCTCGATTTATGATTTTCCTTGATCTATCTGGGTTTCAGCGATTTTGGGCTTCTCGAAGTAAATCCCAAGCGGGGATTGGAGTTGAGGCTTTTCTCGATTTGTTTTTTGTCTAAGTCCCACTATCAGGGGGAGTTAATTCTTGATGGAGAATGGGTCATTCTTGAAGAGAGTCCCCAACTGCTTCTGTACGATATTCAGTTTTCTCTTGCCCATCCCGATGCCCAAAGAACTCATTTTACAGCCCGTGTCAGCTTTTTGATTGAGCAGGTGTTAATTGGACTGACAGCCCAATATCAGGACGAACAGAAGGGCTGGGAATTTTCAGGAGAAACCGGCAAGGGACAGGCTATACCCATTGGTAACTTAATCGCTAACTTGGGACAACGCTTTCGCCCGGTGGTCTTGCCTAAGGCGATCGCTGATTTAACTATTGAGAATTTGGCAACATCATTTAATACTGGAGCAAAAGATTTTACCTTTACCTGTGAGTCTCAATTTCCTATTGATCATCAAAATATAGATATTACGGTCAATATTAATATTCTCCGACAATTAGATCTTTCCTATAAAAAACACTTTGATGGACATATCACTATTGGTAGCTTAAAATTTGCCCTCATTTTCGATACTGACCAAACCTCTACCAAATTCCTCGCCGCTTACCATGATGACCAGACGATAAAAGTTAAAGACCTAATTGGTTATATTGATTCTCAGTTAAAAGAGGATATACCAGAAGGACTAGAAATCAGACTAAAAGATGCTTTATTTGCCTATTCTAAACAACAAACCTTAACTAATTTTCTCTTCGGTTTAAATATTGATGGTGGCATTAACCTCTCTAACCTACCCCTAGTCGGACAAGAATTTCCTCCCAATCAAACCCTGAAAATTTCCCTACAAATCTTAGCAACTAAAGCTGATTTTACAGCCCCAGAATTACAAGCCTTAAACACTTTATATACCAGAAGTGTTGAACGGGGAAAAAAGTCGTACAAAATTTGATATTATAGATAAGAAAACAAAGTAAATATACACCAATAAATGTGAATAAGCCATGCTAACAATTTTCCCAAAACTAATGAAAGAGCTTCTCAAGCCACTCCCCAAAAATGACTATCCCGCATTAAGTACATTTACTTTTGTGTCCTGTTGGATAGGTTTTGCACTGGATAAAAGTATCGTCAGCATGAGAGACTTAAGCGCACGCCTGAAAATG
>NZ_JACJSW010000032.1:0-10234 GCF_014698375.1 Microcystis flos-aquae FACHB-1344
TTGACATAGTTTTGTAACCATGACCAACTTACCCCTGTTACTCTAGCAATTCCTCGCAAGTAAATTCGTTCGAGCAAGAGTTGATCAATTAATTGTTTGGTTTCGTCAGAGACAGTTTTATTAGTGGGATTGATCACAAACGTTTGACCACATTCTTTACCTTGACGTTTGGGTTTTCCATTATGAATAGAACCATTCTTGATAGTATGGTGAGAACCACAATTAGGACAGGGGAATAGAGGTGAAGGGGGGACTTTGTTCGGTGCTAGACTGATATTTGAGTAAGCCAGACAGGAGCCAGAAAAAGATATTTATCAGAAAAGTCATGATCAAGCTAGAGGTTTAAAGACTGAGCGGGTTCCAATTATTTTTATTCATAAATATTTGACACAATTCATACCAGGTAAGCAAGAGGGCTACGGCACTACTACCGAATCATTACCCCATCAGCAATGGTGATCCGGCTCAAGGGGTTTCTTTTCCCTTAACCGTAACAGGACAGAAAGTTCCCGAACCCAGTACCGTTTTAGGGTTAGGCTTATTAGGCCTGGGTGCCTTGGTTAAACGCCAGTTAAAGCCAAAGCCAGACAGTGATAAGGCTTAATTGCCATAGAAAACGGGTTTCTTTGAGAAACCCGTTTTCTGGATTATGCTTATTTCCTCCCGACCAGGCCGGAGCGGGAATCAAAACTATAATTAGAATGATTAAACCCCAACCATAACACCGCCTCGATAACCGATAACCGATCGCTAAACATGGATCCATCTTTCGCCCTTACCCTGCAAATTGTCATCACTGTGGTGGCGGGGATTACAGCCCAAGTCATCGCCGAATACCTGAAAGTTCCCAGTATTGTCTTCCTGCTTATTTTTGGGATTGCTTTAGGGTCCGATGGTTGGGAAATTTTACACCCCCAAAGTCTGGGAATCGGCTTAGAAGTCCTTGTTGCTCTCTCTGTGGCGATTATCCTATTTGAAGGCGGTTTAAGCTTAAGCGGACGGGAATTAGGGCGAGTTTCTGGCAGTTTACGCAACCTTGTCACCCTCGGTACTTCCATCACTCTCATTGGCGGCGGTATGGCAGCCCACTGGTTGGGGGAATTTCCCTGGCCGATCGCTTTTCTTTACGCTTCTTTAGTGGTAGTAACCGGTCCGACGGTGATCGGACCTTTGCTGAAGCAAGTAGCCGTAGATCGGCGAGTGGCGACGCTTTTGGAAGGAGAAGGGGTATTAATCGACCCTGTGGGCGCAATTTTAGCCGTAGTGGTGCTAAATACGATTATTGATAGTCATGCCCGCCCCATGGAAATTATCACTGGTTTAACCCTGCGTTTAGGCATCGGGGCGGCGATCGGCATTGCTGGAGGGGGATTGTTAAGTTTTATTATAAAAACTTGCAATTTTCTGACTTTTGAGTTAAAGAATCTCGTGGTTTTAGCGGGAGTCTGGGGATTATTTGGTTTATCGCAATTTAGTCGCAGTGAATCGGGGTTAATGGCGGTAGTAATGGCGGGAATTGTGCTAAAAGCGGCGGCAGTTCCCGATGAGCGGTTATTAAGGCGTTTTAAGGGTCAATTAACGACTCTTTGCGTGTCGGTACTGTTTATTTTACTAGCGGCGGATCTTTCGATCGCCAGTGTCATCGCTTTGGGTTGGGGCAGCGTCCTGACGGTGCTAGTCTTGATGCTGGTGGTACGTCCCCTGAGTGTGGCTCTGTGTACCCTAAAAAGTGACCTAAATTGGCGACATAAGCTATTTATCGCTTGGGTTGCCCCTAGAGGAATCGTTTCTGCCTCCGTAGCTTCTTTATTTGCCATTTTACTCACCCGTGCCGGTATTAATGGCGGTGAAGCGATCAAAGCTTTAGTCTTTTTAACAATTTTAATGACCGTTTTTATTCAGGGATTAACGGCGCGGTGGGTGGCAAAAGGGCTAAAAATCACTTCTTCTGCGGCAACAGGAGCAGTAATCGTCGGTTGTAATCCCCTAGGTCGCTTAATCGGTTGTTTATTCCAAGAACAAGGGGAAAACGTGGTTTTAATCGATACGGATGCCAGGGCCTGTCAGCAAGCAGAAGAAGACGGTTTGACGGTGCTGCAGAGTAGCGGACTTGATACAAAAATACTGCAAGAAGCAGGCATCGAATCCATGGGGACTTTTCTGGTTTTGACTAATAATAGCGAGGTTAATCTGGTTTTAGCCCAAAGAGCCAGCGAGGAATTTCATCCTCCCCGGGTGTTGGCTGCCTTTGCGGGAACCCCTAACCCAGATAAAAATAAGGTTAATCAGGTTTTTCTCCCTAGTTTTTCGGTCAAGGAATGGAATCAGTATTTAGACGATAATCAGATTAAATTGGGTAAAACTATCTTTAAAGGCAATGATTTGAGCGAACAACAGACCAGATTAACTAAATTAATTGAAAATGGCGAACTGCTGCCCCTACTATTGCGTCGCGATAATTCCCTACAGGTAGTAACAGAAAGGGAAGAATGGCGCACCGGAGACGAATTAATCTATATTCTGCGCGATTTACGCCCACAACTGCTTAAACGTCTTTCTGGTACTGTCAAAACCCGTTTATCTTTAGAAATCTTACCCGAAGTGGAAATCGCCACCAGTAGATAAGTGATAGGACAAAATTAACTTCTTGGTTAGGATAGGCACTTTGGCAACAGTAAAGGGATGGGCAGAGATTGAGCTTAACTTAGCTAAAAAAACCGGTACACTGATAATTGATAACTGATCACTGATCACTGCTTATGCCTCCTCGTTGGCCCCGTCAACCCGATCGCAAAAACGATCCCGCTTTCCGACGTTTAGATGATCGCATGAATTTCGCCGTTCATGTGGCGGCTTTTTTAGCGATTAATTCAGGGTTGTGGTTTTTTCATATCATTAAATTTTCCGATTGGACTTGGTTAAATCTGTTCACGGGAATTTGGGCTATTCTATTGGTGGGACATTTGATTTATATAGCGGCGATCGCTAACTACTCGGTAACATCCCATGGCTAATACAACTCAGGACATCGAAAATCTGGCGGCCCAAATCGGCGACAATATCTACATTGACGTGGCTAAATGGCATCTCTATCTCCGGGAAGCACATTTACACAGCGTCGTTGCCGAAAAAGTCTTCCCTTTGCTCGAAAACGACAGCTTAAGCGAGAATGCAGTCATGTCTATCCTGCGGGAGATAAAAGTCACCCTCGGAGGTGGTCATCTGCAAGTTTCTCTAGCGGATTTGTTACCCAGCAAATGTCAGATAGATTTAATCGATTTGCTAGAAGAATACCAAAAAAGTCGCTAAAATTTCCAAATAGTATGCCTGATAACTCGCAGACTAGGACTAACAGGCTAAAGTAGTTAGAAATAGTCCCCCAGAAGCAAACCATGGAAATAGGTGTTCCCAAAGAGATTAAAGATCAAGAGTTTCGCGTCGGTTTGAGTCCCAGTAGTGTGCGTGTACTCAATGATCGCGGTCATAGGGTATTTGTGGAAACGGCCGCCGGATTGGGTGCTGGATTCAGCGATGAAGATTACCAAAAATCTGGGGCCAAAATTGTGGAAAAAGCGGCACAAGTTTGGGATAAACCGCTAGTTGTCAAGGTAAAAGAGCCGCTTAAGGCAGAATACGGCTTTTTAAACAAGGAAGCTCTCCTATTCACCTATTTACACCTAGCGGCCGAGCGCTATTTAACGGAAGCATTAATCGAGTCGGGAACAACTGCGGTCGCCTATGAAACGGTCGAGCTTGCCGATGGTCGCTTGCCTCTCTTAACTCCCATGAGTGTTATTGCTGGTCGTCTTTCGGTACAATTTGGGGCCCGCTATCTGGAAAAACAACAGGGGGGTAGGGGAGTTTTACTGGGGGGTTTCCCTGGGGTGAGTCCTGGACAAGTGGTTATCCTTGGCGGTGGTGTGGTGGGTACGGAAGCGGCCAGAATTGCCATCGGTATGGGGGCAAAAGTAACTATTTTAGATATTAACGTCGAGCGCTTGGCCTATTTAGAAACTTTATTCGGTTCCCGGGTAGAATTGCTTTATAGTAGCCCGGCACAATTAGAAAATGTGGTTCCTAAGGCCGATTTATTGATTGGGGCAGTGCTAGTCTTAGGAAAACGAGCGCCAACTCTAGTTTCTCGCTCTTTAGTCGCCAAAATGAACCCTGGTTCTGTAATTGTCGATGTGGCAGTAGACCAAGGGGGCTGCGTGGAAACCCTGCGGGCCACTTCCCACAGTCAACCGACTTACCTGGAGTCGGGAGTAGTACATTATGGGGTGCCTAATATGCCTGGAGCAGTACCCTGGACGGCAACCCAAGCTTTAAATAATAGTACCCTACCCTACGTTATTAAATTAGCCGACCATGGCATAAAAGCTTTGGATCAAGATGTTTCCCTCGCTAAGGGGTTAAATGTCGCCAATCATCGGTTAATTCATCCAGCAGTGCGCGAAGTTTTTCCCGATTTGATTTGAATGTCAAAAAGGTGCGACTGAATTATTTTGGGCTGCTAGGAAAATCAGTCGTATCTATCTTAACAATTAAAACAGGATTAAGGTGGTTAATTCACTTGTACTTTAGCTATCTTGTTGGTTATAATCAGGGAATATCATCCCTAGGAAAATATTAAGGTAAAATGGTCAAATTTATCGATTTATTTGCCGGCATTGGAGGCTTTAGAATAGCTTTTGAAAATCTGGGTTGTCAGTGTGTTTTTTCCTCGGAGTGGAATAAATTTTCTCGAAAAACCTACGAAGCTAATTTTAACGATAGTCCCGAAGGGGATATTACTTTAATTCCCGCTTTAACAATACCAGATCATGATATATTGACGGCTGGGTTTCCCTGTCAGCCTTTTAGCATAGCTGGAGTAACTAAACACAATGCGTTAGGTACTCGCCATGGATTTGATCATCCCACTCAAGGAACACTTTTTTTCGAGGTTGTCAGAATTATTCGAGAAAAAAGACCGAAAGCATTCATTTTAGAAAATGTCAAAAATTTACAGAGTCATGACAAGGGTAAAACATTTGAAGTGATTAAAAATACCCTATCAGAGGATTTAAATTATCATATTTATTATCAGGTCATAGATGCTCGTTCTCTTGTTCCCCAGAACAGAAAAAGAATTTTTATTGTTGGGTTTGAGAAACCTAGCCGATTTATGTTTCCAGAAATACCAGATATTCATCCTAAAATTAAAGATATTCTTGAAGGGGAAGTTGATAGGAAATATACTTTAACAGATCATCTCTGGGATTACTTACAGAAGTATGCTGATAAACATAAAGAAAAAGGGAATGGTTTCGGTTATGGATTGGTTAATTTAGAGGGGATTGCCAGAACTTTGAGTGCTAGATATTATAAAGATGGTTCCGAAATTTTGATCCCTCAACAGGGAAAAAATCCCCGTCGTCTAACACCAAGAGAATGTGCAAGATTGATGGGATTTCCTGAAAAATTCATTATTCCTGTATCTGATAATCAAGCTTATAAACAGTTTGGTAATGCGGTTGTACCTCCTGTAGTAGAGGCAATAGGAAGGGAGATATTGCTAAGTCTTAATAATCCTATTTTAGATCAGAAAAATTTGCTTGATTCATCTCGCAAAAATCCAATTATCAAACAATTAGAACTTGCCCTAGTTTTTTAGTCCTAAAGATTTATGAGTGATATCTATAGCTTTAATGTTCAGGAAAATGAATTAATCGAGACAATTAAGAATGCTTATTATATGCAACCGGTGATCTCGAAAATAGACGCTATTTTAGCAATTCAAGATGTAGAGATATATCAAAATGCTTTCAATTATCTCTATGAAGTTATTCAAGGCTCAAAAGATGAAGTAGAAAAAATTATTAAACAAAGAAAGCTTCGGGGATTGATTAAAGATGAAAAACAAACTGCCAAAGCTGTGGTAGGAAACATATTTCCCTATGCGGTTATCTATATTTTTCTCAAAAATAAGGAGATCAAGAATATTGATCAACATATTTATATAACTAATAAAAAATCTGCTGTTCGAGGATTTGAAAATATATCCACTATTAAATTGGGTGATGGAGAACAACAAAAACCAGATTGTGATTTGATCATTTATTCTTACCATACTTCTGCAAATATAAGTGATGGTAAGAATCAAGAAATACCCTATCCTAAATGTATAATTTTATCGTTAAAAACTTCTTTGCGAGAAAGAGCATCGCAAACCTATAAATGGAAACTTTTGTTAGAAATAGCTAATGATCATGGTTCTAAAATTAAGGAAAAATACGGCATTAACTATAATGTTCCAGAAATTCCTCTTATCTGTTTTGTTACAGTTAATTTTTACAACGAAATTAACAATCCTCAACAACGAGGAATGTTAAAATTTTTTGATAAAGCATTTTTGGCCAAAAAATTAGATAATGAAAAAGAGACAGATTTAAATAGACAAAAATCCCAAGATTTTATTAGTCCCTTATCAGAATTAGTAGATTTTGTTAGAGACTTTTTTAAACTGTAAAGTCAGGAAAAATTACACGTTATTTTAGGAGTTATCAACGAACAGCAGGAGGATTTTACTAGACTTGATTTTTCGGAAAATATCAAAACAGAAACCGAGGCAATCAGAAAAGTTAGAATCGGACAAAACTTTTTTAGAAAGACAATTTTAGCCCTATATAACTATCGTTGCTGTATTACAGGAAATCCCATTCCTCTGTTACTAACAGCTAGTCATATATTACCCTGGAGTCAATTTCCCGAACAACGTTTAAACCCTCATAATGGCCTGTGCCTAGCTCGTACTCATGATACTGCTTTCGATCGAGGTTTAATTAGTTTTGATGAGGATTTAAGATTAATTATTGGCCATGAGATCGAAAAAAAGGCTCAGGATCAAGGTAGTGAGACGTTAGAACTAAATTTTATCAACTATCGCGGTAAAACTTTAAATGTTCCCGATCGCTTTTTACCAGATTTGGATTTTTAAAACTATCATCGCTATCATATATTTCAGGGCTAAAAGTACGATAAAGTCAATTAAATTCTCAATTGAATTACTTTGTTTATGATTGAGTTTGTGTAAAACACTTTTGCAATTTAAGCTTGTGTATAAAGTTTTATGTACAGATTCAACATTTCTGGTCACTAAGCCACAGCAAATCCCGTATATTTGCGTACTTTAGGATAACGAAAGCCGAGTACTATATCTTCTTTGGGAATACCTGGACTTCCCCCATACATAAATACTAAAAAATTAACAAAACCCTTACTGCAGGTCGGTTCTAAGAAAAAATTGAAAAGAGACTACTGGGTACATTTTTCACTTGCAAATGGCTGTACCGTTGACTGTATCTGGAGTAGAGCGATTCCGTAGAGTTGGCTGTATAGTGATCGCTAACCTGATTTTAACAGATAGTGTCATTAATCTCTAGAGTAAGGGATTCCCTCTGTAGCCATGTTTTTGCTGATTTTCTGCCCCGAAACAAGCTATAATGGTCTAAAGGTCAAATTTGAAAATTTTTGCCTCAAACCCTATCTGCGTAAGAACTTCAGGATTTTGTGTCCAGTAGTTCATTGGTATTGTATGGCTTGAACTCAGGCTCTGTAAGACTTTTAGCCATAGCTAGTATGTTTATACGGGGGAAGTCCAGCAAAAAAACACTTTTCTATTTTTTTGTTGGGTATTTTATTCTCTGGAAGTCCCTAACGTCGAAAAATTAAAGACCGATGAATCTGACAAATCTTTTTCTTGAGCTTATCAGAACTACCGTGGTTCAAGATGATGATATAGGCTTCAGTAGGAAACTGTAAATTGGTAACTAGCAAGTTAATTAATTTATGAGGCGCATCCGAACTTTCAATCAAACCTGGTTTACGAACAATCCCTAGAACACAGAAGTGCTTTTCAGGGAAGTACTTGACCACTTTCTCTACTAGATAAGCTTCTTTAACCTGCGGATAGCAAGCTAACTGCTGTTTCAGTTCATTTACCTCTAATGCTTTCAGAGTGTGAGGTTGAAATCTATCGTAATCACCCACAGTAGCTCTTTCCTGTTGAGCTTTTAGTAAAAGTTGATAATGTTGTTCAGCTCGTGCGCGATATTTCTGAGCCTCTTCAGTTTGACCTTGTTGACAGAAAAAACCATAAACTAACTCACAGCCAGCTATGACCCAATCCACTCTTTGCTCTATGGCTTTTTCGATATGGGCAATGCCTGATGCATCAGCCTTGTGTAAAAAAACTTGTCCAATAGTATAGTTTGCTTCTGCATGATCGGGCTGAATTTTTAACACGTCTTGTAAGAAGGGAAGTGCTGCTTCACCACCTTGTAATTCCAAGGTGTAATAGGCTCGTTCCCATGCTTCTTGTTCAGGCAGAGTCTGCATTTGGGCTTTTTGATCTAATGCTCGTAGTTTGTCTTTGGTTTCCTGTAGGTATGCATAGCGCTGTCGCCAAGGTGTCGATATGGCTGCTTTCCAATCTTGATCGAACTGTTTCGCAAACTTGTGTAAGATCATCTTTCCCAGAAGGTGTTCTGCTGCACTTATTTGGATTGTTGCGGGTTGAGGTAACGTTTCTAATTGAGTAGTCTGATAACCCAGCGATTTTAACCGATCAGCAAGACAAGGATGGGTGTCTGCATAACTGGTTTTTTGTGCAAGCGCCTGCTCTAACCATTGTTTGGTCTCCTCTTCGGCAATCGGACTATGCAAAACGGTCAACATAGATGAATAAGCATTGCTCGGTGGATCAGCCTGATGCTCTACCCGTTTTTGGATATCTGACCAGAAGGAACTCTCCAGAAAACGAGCTTTGACTTCTACGTTAATTAGAGCTTCAGCCGTGTTGTTTGCGCTAGTGAGTTGAGCCGCACAGCGATCGGCTTCATACTCATTCATTCGTGCCAGGGTAAAAGAATAGGCATTAAAGGAAGGCCAATACCAATCTAAAAAGCGATTAAATAAAACAGAGGCTCCAGATTGATCGCTTTGATGTAACCGTTCATAAATCTGCATCCAGGTTTTGCGAATTCGATAAATCCATGCTGCAAAGCGAGAATGGTTACCAGAGAGATGCCCTAACTCGTGCGCCATAACTGCTTTAAGTTGTTCCAGCGATAATGACTGCATCAAGGGAAGTCCCAAAAGTAAATAGTTTTCCTGCCAACCAAAGATACCCAGTCGTGGAACTTGAACGACTGCCGCATTGAACTCTTGATTTAACAGGATGTTATGAAATCGGGGAGCTTGGAGTTTAGTCGTCAACTCATCGACTAGAGCGAATAATTTAGGAACTTGACGACAATTAAGTTTCAAACCTTCAGGCTCAGGGACGGTCACCCAAAGCGATCGCACAATCACCCATGCTGGAATTAGTAACAAAATAGCCAGCTTAATAATGGCAGAATTGACACGGTGACTGAAAACAATAAATGAGACAATTAATCCAATTAGTGTTAACAGCCCAGCAAGCACCAGAAAGATGTAGGCGTACCCTAATATGGCAAACAGGGCAACTCGTAGGCGATAACTCCTAGGATGTGCCTTCGAGAAGTTTTCTAGCGTTCCAACTAATGTATCAAACTGTTTCTGTGTGATTGTCATAAAAATAACTGTACTAACTATCGAAAGATGCGTTATAAATTTCCTAGTGAAGAAAGGCACTCATGCAAGAGGCAAGGGGGGGGTTAGATATGTGTAATTAATTTTGCTTAGGTACTTAACTGATAACTGATCACTGAAAAGGTGCTGGTGTGATGATTCGTGCTGTCAAGGTTCCGTTCTATTTTTCGGGTAGGGGTAAAATTTCTCAATTCAGAGGGGTAAAGCGGCTTAGTCTGATTTTGCCTTATGGAAAAACATCAGCGGCTTTCCTCTTGATTTCGGAATTTTGGTGATTTTAGTTTAATTTTTTTGGCTCTTCGGGAATTGTTATGCAAATAATTAACTTAAAATAAAATTCGATGAGAGTGCCTACGCTCAAAAGTAGCTGAAATCCATACAGGGAAAGACTTAAGGCACAAACAGGTTAATACCAAAAGATAGACAATTGAGTTAAGATTTGATATAATAGCCAAAAACGAGATTATTTTACTTATGATACTTGACAAATTTTTGAACCTAAAAGGAACCTGTATTCAAGGCTATCGACACCTAGAAAATATCGGTATAGTTTTCCGAATCGAATCGAAAAATCAAAAAGCAATCTGTCCTCGTTGTGGGTTAGAGAGCGATAAACTCC
>NZ_JACJSW010000033.1:0-28214 GCF_014698375.1 Microcystis flos-aquae FACHB-1344
CATTTTCAGGCGTGCGCTTAAGTCTCTCATGCTGACGATACTTTTATCCAGTGCAAAACCTATCCAACAGGACACAAAAGTAAATGTACTTAATGCGGGATAGTCATTTTTGGGGAGTGGCTTGAGAAGCTCTTTCATTAGTTTTGGGAAAATTGTTAGCATGGCTTATTCACATTTATTGGTGTATATTTACTTTGTTTTCTTATCTATAATATCAAATTTTGTACGACTTTTTTCCCCGTTCAACACTTCTGTATAACGACATATCCAATTGCAAATCCAGTTACAGAAGATTTAATTGAATTTGATCATCTTGCAATAAAATCTGTCGCACAGCCCCCCAAAAGTGTCCCTGAACCATCTAATATCTTGGGTTTAGGTTTACTCGGACTGGGTTTAACCGCAACAAAGGTGAAAAGTGTCCTATCAAAAAAAACAAAGTCACCCACAGATAACCCCCAAGAACCAGACAGCTAACTGGGATCAATTGCAGTAGGATAAATTAATTTATCCTACTGCATAATCGGTCAATTGACGAAGTACAGGAGGATGAAAGCCAATGACAATATCTTTTTTAGGAACACCTAGTTTAACTAAGTCTTCAGCAATATCTTGTTCTGTCATATTCCATTGAATCCAAATTTTATCAGACTTGAGGTCAATATGAATGAGACAATAATGTACATATTTTTCGCCTTCCCACCCAAAGGTAACGACCTGATAATGTTCTTTTTGTTCATCAAAAATAGCTTGAATTTCTAAATCATTACAAGTGGGTTTATATTGAGTATATTCTGAGAGAATATTTTTGACTAATTGACGATATTTTGCTAATTTATCCATGTTAAAATTACCTCCTGACTTGGCGAAAAAATGATTAATTTTAAATGGTTTTCTCTAATCATCAATTGGGTAAAATCTAAAGAGAAAAAAGTGTCGTAAGTAAAACTAGGAATAGCTAAAAACAAGACTCTATCTGAATCTTTTCTCTTTAAAACCGCCCGATAATTAATAAATTGTCCTAGGGCAGTATGAAATTCTGAGATCGCTGAAGACCCCTCTAAAAAACTTTTAATTTCTACGGCAATCTTTTGATGATCTTTAGTCGCAGCAATCAGCTTTTCTGCGCCTAAATCGACAGCCATATTCACCCCTCCAAAACTTATCGTATAAAGGTCATGAGTAATTAACCAATTATCTTTGATCAAAGCGTTTTTGGCTGCTTGATAAACTAAATCTTTAGCCAATTTTACCTTTCTCCTGATTTGATAGGTTATCTTTCCCTGTTTTGAGGTGCGGCTTGAGCAACAAGGACAACTAATTTTCTCTGATTCATAGTACTGAGTCCCATCTAGGGCGACGAGTAAGTTGCCATCCAACGCCTCAAACCCCCTCAAATAGCCTTGGTCTTTCAGCCCTTGATCAATCCATTTGAACAGGGGAAAAAGATGCTTTGCGGCTATTCCATCGAGGATGTTCCGCATCTGCTCTACTGTCGGGATATTGACCAAACCAAACAGACTTTGAGCATTATCTCGTCCACAACGACTATTAAGTTGACGCTGATATTCTAGAAATGATTCATTCTGGCGAAAAAAGGCGGCGAATGCCCCTAATATTGCGTCTTTCAGACTGTAGCGGGTAGCATTGCTGGCACTTCGAGGGTCAGTTATCCCAGGGATGACTACCTGGAAATAGCGCAGCATCCCCAGAAAACCCAGTTGTTTGACTTCCATTCCCCCGAAACCCACTGTTCAAACCCTTCACTCCATTTTGAAAGGCAAGAGTAAGACTGGTTCTGTATTCTGTGCTATCGTTTGCATTGGGAATTGCTGGTTGTTGGCAGGAGATGTTGAATAAATTCTGAGATTCTGTTACCTTTGTAACAGAATCTCAGAATGAAACCTTATGGCAGGCATCAAGGCTACTTTTACGTCCACAGATTGTGCCTTTCATATTGAAGGCTACGAAAAGATTGATTTCAGTTTGCTCTATGTAAACGGTGCTTTCAAAATTGGGAATCCCGAAATTGCCGAAAGTTATGCACCATTCAGACGCTGCTTGATGGTGATTGATCAAACTGTTTACGGTTTGTATCGCCAGCAGATCGTTCGGTACTTCGCTCACTATCAAATCGATTTGACTGTTTTTCAAGTCAGTATCAAAGAGCCTGAAAAGACTCTGAGAACTTTCGAGAAGATTGTCGATGCGTTTGCCGACTTTGGACTGGTGCGTAAGGAGCCTGTTTTGGTTGTGGGTGGCGGACTCACGACCGATGTTGCTGGGTTCGCTTGTTCTGCCTATCGTCGCAAAACCAACTACATTCGCGTGCCCACAAGCTTGATTGGCTTGATTGATGCTAGCGTGGCGATTAAGGTTGCTGTCAATCACGGCAAACTAAAGAATCGTCTTGGTGCGTATCATGCCTCTCAAAAGGTGATTCTTGATTTCTCATTTTTGGGAACTTTGCCGATCGATCAAATTCGCAACGGAATGGCAGAGTTAATCAAGATTGCAGTTGTGGGCAATCAAGAAATCTTTGAGCTGCTAGAAGAACATGGTGCGGCATTGCTGCACAGCCGTTTTGGCTATCTGAATGGCACCCCTGAGTTGCAAGCTGTGGGGCACCGTCTGACTTACAAGGCAATTCAAGTCATGTTAGAGCTAGAGGTGCCCAACCTGCATGAGCTAGATTTGGATCGAGTGATTGCTTACGGTCATACCTGGAGTCCGACGCTAGAATTAACGCCAGAACCACCGATGTTGCACGGTCATAGCGTCAACATTGATATGGCATTTACGGCGACAATCGCCCAGTTGCGCGGCTATATTTCGGTTGAAGACCGCAATCGCATTTTAGGCTTAATGAGCCGATTGGGGCTGGCGATCGATAGCCCCTATCTCACCCCAGAACTCCTGTGGAAAGCGACCGAAGCAATTACGCGGACTCGCGATGGGTTGCAGCGAGCAGCGGCTCCCCGCCCGATTGGGCAATGCGTGTTTATGAACGACCTAACGCGATCTGAGTTGGACAATGCCTTAGGGGTTCACCGAGCGATCGCTCAAAACTATCCTCGTCAGGGCAATGGTGAGGATATGTACGTGCGCCTCGAGCCAGCCTTAGAGGGAGCAGGCGTATGAGACCCGTTACGCCCGTTGGAATTATCTCAGCGAAGTTAGCAGCCTTGGTCGGTCGCGCCGAGTCGATCGATGGGCTTGATCCGGTTTTCAAAGCTGAATTGCAGCAAGTCTGTGCCCTAGCTTGCGGACTCGACCCGTATTTGGATGTTTGTACGACACCCGAATCGCCTGCCTTGGCTGCCTTGGTGCAACGGACTCAAGCGGAGGACTGGAGCAAGCGATTTACGGATGGTGAAACAGTGCGCCAGCTAGAGCAGGAAATGCTCTCTGGGCATGTGGAAGGTCAAATGCTCAAATTTCTGGTGCATTTGACGCAAGCGCAACGGGTGCTAGAGATTGGCATGTTTACGGGCTATTCGGCTCTAGCGATGGCAGAGGCATTGCCCAGCGATGGACAGGTCGTGGCTTGTGAAGTTGATGCTTATGTGGCTGAATTTGCGCGGCAGTGTTTTAACGAGTCGACGGCCGGACACAAAATCGTAGTCAAGGTTGCGCCTGCTCTTGAAACCCTCAAGCAGCTTGCAGAGGCAGGAGAGGTGTTCGATCTAGTCTTTATTGATGCCGATAAAGCAGGTTACATCGACTACCTCAATCTGCTCCTGACTACCTCGCTGTTAGCTCCAAACGGGTTAATCTGTGCGGACAATACTTTGATGCAGGGGCAGCCCTATCTCTCGGAAACGCCTACGCCCAATGGCAAGGCGATCGCACAGTTCAACCAAACCCTGAGCCACGATCCACGAGTTGAGCAAGTCCTGCTACCTCTGCGAGACGGCTTGACCTTGATTCGGCGTATGTAGTCCATTAATCCGCCCACTTAAACCTATGATAAAAACCGCTCCCGTTAAGCTTCTCTCAGAGCCAGCGGTCAGTGCGGGCAGCATCGGGGTGAGATCGCGCTTAAAAACCCTTGCCACTCTTACTTTGCTGCTGCTGGCATTGCCGTTCAACCTTACCCTCGTGTCGATTGCTTTGCTGAGATCGCTAGTTCTTCGCCAGGCGCGATCTCGCGTAGCGAGCGCTTTGCGTTCAACCACAGTAAATCCGCAAACGGTTCTCATTAGCGGCGGCAAGATGACTAAAGCCTTGCAGCTTGCGCGATCATTTCACAAAGCAGGGCACCGAGTCATCCTAGTGGAGATGCACAAGTACTGGTTAACCGGACACCGCTTTTCTCGGTGCGTTGATCGGTTCTACACCATACCAAAACCGCAATCGTCCCAGTATGCTCAGGCATTACTGGAGATTGTGCAAAAAGAAAAGGTTACTGTTTACGTTCCCGTTTGTAGCCCCGTTGCCAGTTATTATGATGCGCTCATTGCCGAAATGCTGGCGCCCCATTGCACCGTCATGCATGTGGATGTGGAGAGGCTCAAGCAACTGGATGATAAGTACGCCTTTGCGATCGCCGCCGGAACCCTAGGGTTAAGCGTGCCAAAATCCCATCGCATCACCCATCCTCAGCAGGTGATTGACTTTGATTTTAGTAAGGCAAAGCGTCCCTATATCCTCAAAAGCATTCCTTACGATTCAGTGCGGCGATTGGAGCTGACGCAGTTGCCCCTACGAGATGCTGAGGAAACGGCGACTTTTCTGCGATCGCTGCCCATTTCTGAAGCAAATCCCTGGATTATGCAGGAGTATATTCCAGGGCAAGAATATTGTACCCATAGTACTGTTCGTCAAGGACACGTGCAGCTGCACTGCTGCTGCAAGTCTTCAGCGTTTCAGGTCAACTACGAACACGTTGATCATTCTGAGATTGAACGGTGGATTCTCGCCTTTGTCAAGGGGCTGAACCTTACGGGACAAGTGTCTTTCGACTTCATTCAGGCAGCAGATGATGGACAGGTTTATGCGATCGAATGCAATCCGCGCACACACTCTGCCATCACGATGTTCTACAACCATCCTGATGTAGCACAGGCTTATCTAAATCTACATCCACTCCCCCAGATGGCTCAGCCACTTGCCTCTAGCCGCCCAACCTATTGGACTTATCACGAAGTTTGGAGATTGCTAACCCAGCTACTTTCTCCAAAGATGCTCAGGCAACGATTACAGATTCTCGTCAACGGCAAAGATGCCATCTTTGAGTGGGACGATCCCCTCCCTTTTTTAATGGTGCATCATTGGCAGATTCCGCTATTACTGCTGGGAAGTTTTCGGCGCGGCAGTGAATGGATTCGGATTGACTTCAACATTGGCAAGCTTGTTGAACTGGGAGGAGACTAGAGCATGGAAAAATTGCAGATTTTGCATCTAGTTGGCTCTGCTGTGAGCGATTTTTACTGTGAGTTGTCGCGACTCTATGCCCAAGATTGTCTACAAAATACGGCCAATCCAGACCTCTATGAGTTCCACATTGCCTACGTGTCGCCAGATTTGAGGTGGCGGTTTCCCAAATCTTTAGACAATGCCGAGATCGCCCAGACTCCCTCAGTTTCAGTCCCTGAAGCGGTCGCGGTTTTAATTCAACGACCGATCGATGTGATGGTGCCCCAAATGTTCTGCCTGCCCGGAATGACTCAGTACCGTGCGCTATTCGATCTGCTCAAAATTCCGTATGTGGGAAATTCGGCTGAGCTAATGGCGTTAGCGGCAGATAAGGCAAAGGCGAAAGCGGTTGTCTCCGCAGCCGGGGTGACCGTGCCCGCTGGCAAGGTTCTGCATCGAGGCGATTGCTTATCTGTATCCCGTCCGTCGATTATTAAGCCGAACCATTCCGATAATTCATTGGGTTTGAGTTTAGTTACCGAGACAACCGATGGAGATGCTGCTTTAGCAACTGCCTTTGAGTATGCAGATGAAGTCTTAGTTGAGGAGTTTATCGAACTGGGTCGAGAAGTTCGCTGTGGTCTGATTGTGCAAGCGGGCGAGTTAGTTTGCTTGCCGCTAGAAGAGTACGCCGTGAATCCCGAAACTCATCCGATTCGGACTTATGCAGATAAACTCAAGCAAAATGAAGATGGTAGTTTGGATTGTGCTGCTAAAGAGAAAACCAAGGCGTGGATTGTTGATCCTAGGGATCCAGTCACTCAGCGAGTTTGGGCGATCGCAAAACAATGTCACGTTGCTTTGGGCTGTCGGCATTACAGTTTGTTTGATTTTCGGATCGATCCACACGGACAGCCGTGGTTTTTAGAAGCAGGTTTATATTGTTCGTTTGCTCAGAAAAGCGTCATTTCAATGATGGCTCAGGCTGCTGGAATTTCATTGACAGACCTGTTTCAAAATATGGTGCAGATGGCAGTGGCGGGAGAGGCTGCCTCTTTGGGCGCTCGCCCAAAGAGCGCGCAGATTGACACAAAAGCCGAAACTTATTCTTAGCAGGACATTCGGGTTGCCGAAATAGCCATGAAATTCTCAAAGCATTGCCAAGCAAGCGTTTCAAACTTCTTTTAGCTGAACTTCCCCCATACATATCTACTACAAGAGCCGAAAACCCTTATCCATCAATGGATATACCCCTTAACTTTTCTTAATGTACCCATGTAATTTGTAACATTTCTTAATGGACAAGAATTCTCTCTATTTGCTAGAATGGTAGTCATGTATATAGAAAAAGTTCCTAACCGTAATTCCCCTCCCGCCGTTCTTCGACCAGATTCCTATCGAGAAGGAGATCAAGTCAAAAAAAGAACCCTGGCTAACCTCTCAAAATTACCCGATTATATTATCGACAATCTGAAACTGGCTCTTAAAGGAGCAACACTGTCCATGACTGAAGGCATTCCCAATCATTTTGGGTGGTGATAGGTTATCTTTCCCTGTTTTGAGGTGCGGCTTGAGCAACAAGGACAACTAATTTTCTCTGAACTATAGTACTGAGTCCCATCTAGGGCGACGAGTAAGTTGCCATCCAAGGCTGCAAACCCCCTCAAATAGCCTTGGTCTTTCAGCCCTTGATCAATCCATTTGAACAGGGGAAAAAGATGCTTTGCGGCTATTCCATCGAGGATGTTCCGCATCTGCTCTACTGTCGGGATATTGACCAAACCAAACAGAGTTTGAGCATTATCTCGTCCACAACGACTATTCAGTTGACGCTGATATTCTAGAAATGATTCATTCTGGCGAAAAAAGGCGGCGAATGCCCCTAATATTGCGTCTTTCAGACTGTAGCGGGTAGCATTGCTGGCACTTCGAGGCTCAGTTATCCCAGGGATAACTAGCTGCAAATAGCTCAGCATCCCCAGAAAACCCAGTTGTTTGACTTCCATTCCCCCGAAACCCACTGTTCAAACCCTTCACTCCATTTTGAAAGGCAAGAGTAAGACGGGTTCTGTATTCTGTGCTACCGTTTGCATTGGGAATTGCTGGGTGTTGGCAGGCTTTTTGGCTGTGATCGGTAAACAGTAAGGGACTTGCGCTTTGATAATGTACCATTTAGGGCTGGTCTTATTCTTCTACAGAGCGATTTTCTGGCTGGGATATTATTCCCACGCAAGTCCCTAAACTGAAAACTCAAATCTGATCACTGATAACTGATCACTGATCACTGATCACTGAATCGCCCCTCTTGCCTCTGAGAAAAAAAAATGCTACGATAAAACTAAATCGGGCTTCTACGTTGGTGACTGCCTTTCAAGTTTTTTGATCTATGCTTGATTGTGATAAGGGAGCGAATAACCAATTCGTGTGGTAGTAAACCGAGCTTGTACTCGGAAACAGAAACGCGGAATATAAGTTCCCACCTGGTTAACCCAGGTCATAAACTTAGGTAAAACGGCGTAGCGGTCTTTTCAAGTTTTTCGAGCATATATAGGTCAAATTCTGGGGAGATTCCCTGTACTTCCTTAGTTTTGCCCTCTTGGTTGGTCAAAAAAGCCAGTATCTATATTTTTTTCTAGGTTAAAGACTGCTGTTTTCGGTAACGCTTGTCACCGCTAAATTGTGACAATCCGGACTACACTAGGGAAAAATTTATGAATTATTGTTAAGCAATGACTGAAAAACAGCCAAGAGTTGTTATCATAGGCGGCGGATTTGCGGGTTTATACACGGCCAAAGCCCTAAAAAACGCCCCCGTTCATGTTACCCTCATCGATAAGCGAAATTTCCATCTTTTTCAGCCCCTCCTCTATCAAGTCGCTACTGGGGCGCTATCTCCGGCCGATATCTCCTCACCTTTGCGCTTAATCCTACGGGGCCATGAGAATACAGATATTCTCCTCGATCATGCCATAGATATAGATCCGGTCAAGGGAGAAGTGATCTTGAAAGATCACCCGCCGATCGCCTACGATCAATTAGTTATTGCCACGGGAGTCAGTCATCACTATTTTGGCAATGATCAATGGCAACCCTACGCTCCAGGGTTAAAAACCATTGAAGATGCAGTAGAAATGCGTCGTCGTATCTATCTCGCTTTCGAGAAGGCCGAGAAAGAAATCGATGCCGAAAAGCGGCAAGCTTTATTAACTTTTGTGATTGTCGGTGGCGGACCGACGGGGGTAGAATTAGCAGGAGCGATCGCTGAAATTGCCCACGGTGCGCTTAGGTCTGATTTTCACCAGATTAACCCCACAGAAGCGAAAATTTTGCTCTTAGAAGGGATGGATCGAGTATTACCCCCCTATGCGCCCGATTTATCCGCTAAAGCTGCCGCTTCTCTCATAAAATTAGGGGTGACAGTGCAAACTAACAGCATCGTTACCAATATTGTTGAAGGTTGTGTCAGCGTCCGTCAGGGAGAAAAGACGACAGAAATCGCCGCCGAGACAATTTTATGGGCAGCAGGGGTAAAAGCATCGAGAATGGGGCGAATTTTGGCCGAAAGAACCGGGGTAAATCTCGATCGCGTCGGCCGGGTAATCGTTGAACCGGATTTAAGTATCGCCGGTTATGCCAATATTTTTGTGATCGGGGATCTGGCTAATTTTGCCCATCAGGGAGATAAACCTTTACCCGGAATTGCCCCCGTGGCCATGCAGGAGGGCGAATATCTAGCGAATTTATTAATTTCTCGCCTAAAAGGGCAAACTATTCAACCTTTTCATTATATCGATCGAGGTAGTCTGGCAGTGATCGGCCAAAATGCGGCCGTGGTTGATTTGGGATTTGTCAAGTTTTCTGGGTTCATCGCTTGGTTAGTCTGGGTTTGGGCCCATATTTACTATCTGATCGAATTTGATAATAAATTAGTGGTGATGGTGCAATGGGGTTGGAATTATTTTACCCGCGGTCGTGGCGCTCGTTTGATTACGGGAGAGGGGCAGAATTTAGCCTCGGGACAACTGCCGCAAAATAACGGCCAAAATAATAATAATCTGGCCGTTTCTAGCCAGACGGAAACTCTCTCTCCACCGATCGTGAAAGTGTGAAAAAATAGCCGTGATTATCCAGTTATCAGTTAGCAGGTAAGAACAATCGATCATGAAAATAGAACATCCTAACAGTCTAGAAATTACCCCAGAGGAAAGCCAAGAATTAGAATATTTACGAGTTACAATTGAACGAGCGATCAAAGATGGTGTGATCACAAGAATAGAATTTGAATCGATTAAAACAATCATGTTTTCTAACAAGAAAAACAATCCCGACCAAATCCTTCGTCAGGTGACACTCTATCGCAAGTTAGTCGTTGAAAAACTGAATAATAGCGAACTAATTTTTGAATCTCCTCAATAGGGCGAAATTCCTTTTTTAGCTATTTAGTACAAATGCTCAAACTTTCTTTCCCTTCTTCCCACTCCCCACTATCCTATACCTTTTAAACGGGATTTAGTAAGTAGCTAGACACAATTAATTAGGGTTTGCGGCAAAAAGTACGGGCGAAGCATTCGGATAGAAAATCTCCGGTTTCACCGATAGGTTATTGCCCGAATGCTTCGCCCCTACAGGACTCGGGCTGATGAAGACGCAAGGTTTTTAACGACGATTCTCTCAAAATCTTGCACCTGTGGGAGCGAGAAAAGCCATAAAACCCTTACCTTGCCTACATTTCACATTTATTCAGCAAGCCCTAATTATACATATCTAACCACCTCTTGCCTTTTGCCTCATGCATGAGTGCCTATCCTAACCAAGAAGTTAATTTTGTCCTACTACTTATTAGATAGTCAACAGCTTATTAGCCTATTCTTTTTTGTCGCTACCCGGAAAAGCTCGACCTTGAATATTTTCTAAAGCTGAAACTGCCGCCCTGGAACCGGCGATAATATCTCGTTCTTCTCCCCCTAAATATAGGCGGCCAAAACTGCCCACGGAAGTAACGTGTAGGATATTAATTAAAGCAGCTTTTTCGGCCTGATTAGCGGCTAGGGAAGCGTAGGCAGCCGGTTGCACTTCTAAAACGTACAAAGTCTGTCCCGCCATTAACATCATACCCCGAGAACTCCGGTTAATTAATTGGGCTTGGTAAGCGTCAATGTTGCGAATAATTTGGCTAGAAACAATTTGCGGTTTCAGACAATCGCGCTGACTAACGCCTAAATACTGCAAAATTGCCTGACCGGCCGCCCTGACCTCTCCCTGACTGCTAGAATGGAGTTCTAAGAGTCCATAGAGTCGTTCTACGAATAGAACCCCCGGACGAACCACGGCGGATTTGAGGGCAATATCGGTGATGCGATTAATCTCGATGCCGGGGGAAATTTCAATCCAGAGGGAAGAATCCCCGGGTAAGGGTAAAAATCCTTGGGCGACTGTACCGATGTAAGCGGCGTGTTGAAGCTGTAAATTGTCAAGATAAACGTAACTGCGAAGTTCTACACCCAAGCTAATTTCTCCCTCTCTGGTCTATCTTAAAAGTTATGGGGACAGTGATAGGTTTTGCCGCCCTATCGATCGCCTTGAGGCTACAGTTAGACCTAAAATGTCTTTAAGTCCCCTTTCTGTCCTCTAGCAAATCCCCATTCCAACCCCGGAGCGATGATTAATCAATCCTTAATTAGGGCTTAGGCATTACCATCTTTCACTATAGTATAGAATTGACTGCCCTTAAATTTGCTGGGGAGAAGCGGTAAAAAAACTATAATTATGGGGACAAACTCAGGGAAAAACCAGCATGACGATTCTTTTAGGGGGAGATATCGGGGGAACTAAAACAATCCTGCGTTTAGTGGATTGCCAAAACTCATCGGATAGTCCCCAACCCCGGCTAATTACTCTCGATCAAGAAATTTATCCTAGTAAACAATACCCCGATCTGGTGCCGATCGTCCAGCAGTTTTTAGCCCGACAAACCACTATTCCCCCAGTGGCAAAAGCTTGTTTCGGTATTGCCGGTCCAGTGGTTAACAATAGTTCCGAATTGACTAATTTAAGTTGGTCTCTAACTGGCGATCGCCTAAGCCACGAGCTGCAGATTGAGCGGGTAAAATTAATTAATGATTTTGCGGCGATCGGTTATGGGGTGTTAGGATTGGCCCCAGAGGAGCTGCACAATCTACAGTCGGCTCCGGCAGTACCGGAGGCCCCGATTGCGGTTATCGGTGCGGGGACGGGGTTAGGAGAGGGTTTTTTGATTCCTGTCTCGAAGGGTAAATATCGGGTGTTTGGTAGTGAGGGTTCCCACGCCGATTTTGCCCCTCGCTCGAGTTTAGAATATCAACTATTAAATTATCTCTTGGATCTCTATAATATCGAGCGCATTTCGGTGGAGCGAGTGGTTTCTGGTCCTGGAATCACTTCTATCTATCGATTTCTCCACGATAGTAACTATAGTCAGTCATCACCGGCCATGGCGGAAATTTACCGCGCTTGGTTAGAAGAAATGGGTAAACCGCAAAAAACCGTCGATTTAGCGGCTAAAATTGCCAGTTTTGCCCAAGATGACGCGGATTATCTCTGTTATCAAACCATGAAAATCTTTGTCGAGGCCTACGGTGCGGAAGCGGGCAATTTAGCCCTCAAGTTGCTTCCCTACGGAGGATTATACATCGCGGGAGGGATTGCGGCCAAAAATCTTCCCCTAATGACCGAGGGTAGCTTTATGAAGGCTTTTCGGGCTAAAGGTCGGATGAGGGAGCTATTAAGCAATATTCCCGTTCATATCGTCCTTAATGCCCAAGTGGGACTAATGGGGGCAGTTTCCTGCGCTAGTCAGCTATGAGGGAGGGTTGACTGGATTTTACCAACAGCAGCAGCGATCGAGGCCAGCGATCAAAAAAATGTTCTCCATGACGGTTTTCCTGCCCTTGGCTGTGCTTGGGGGGGCTTAGATGTTATTTTTGGGGTTTATCGACAAAAGCGGCTAGAAAGCCTAAAAAATGCCCATCAACAGCTAGAAAAAGCCCTACTGTCCTGTCAAGAAAAAATGTTAAATTCCCACCAGGCCAGTTTTGCCGACAAATTGCACTGGCGCGGTCGGGCGATTAATTTGGCTCTACAATGCGCTCAAGGGGCAGTGATTGCCTCCGGTGGGGCGGCGAATATTATTGATCATCCGGCGGGGCGAGTCTATCGGGAAGCTTTACAGTTTAGCGTTTCTGGACAAACTGGCGCGGTGATGGAAAACAGCCTAGGGCAGTTGCTCTGGCTGGGGGGTCAATGCTATGATTAGGGAGACTTTTGCGGGTATAGTTCAGTGGTAGAACGTCACCTTCCCAAGGTGAATGTCGCGCGTTCGAGTCGCGTTACCCGCTTCTGACGACAATTGATGTAATATATCAATTAACTGGCAAGATGGGCATGAGCAAGTTAACCCCTTTGGCTGTTAACCGTCCCGTCAAGCTGCCCTAGGGTAAAGATAATCCGCTACCATGAAACTAATTATCGGGGGACGTTACCAAGTTATTAAACCTCTAAGTCAAGGGGCTTTCGGTCAAACTTTTTTAGCCCAAGATAACTATCGCCCCGGCCGTCCTCAATGTGTGGTCAAACAGTTAATCACCCAAGTGGTTAACGAAGTTACTATAGGATTATTTGAGAGTGAGGCCAGAGCTTTAGAAAAACTCGGCCATCATCCTCAAATACCGCAATTTTTCGCCAGTTTTCAGGAAAATAAGTCTTTTTATATCGTTCAAGAATTTATCGATGGTCACGATCTTAGTCAGGAAATCTCTAAGGGTAAGCGTTTAGAAGAGAGTCAGGTAATTCAGTTATTAAAAGATATCTTGGAAGTTCTCGCTTTTGTCCATCAAAATAATATTATTCACCGAGATATCAAACCCCATAATATTATCCGTCGCCAAGAGGGCAAGCTAGTTTTAATCGACTTTGGCGGAGTCAAACAAGTGGGGACTCAATGGCTAAAAGCAAAACAGACCAGTGTGTCCATTGGGATTGGCACCCCCGGTTATATGCCTAGTGAACAGGCGCAAAATAAACCGCGATTGTCTAGCGATGTCTATGCCGTGGGAATCATCGCTATTCAAGCCTTGACTGGTCTCAAACCGACGCAATTTCCCGAAGATGCCGAAACCGGAGAAATCGCTTGGCGCGATCAGGCCGATGTTAGAGATGATCTAGCAGTTATTATCGATAAAATGACCCGTTATGACTGGCGCCAACGCTTTCCCTCGGCAGCAGAAGTTTTAGATGCCATAAAAGAGTTACTGCAATTGCGTCAGCAACAAGCTTTAGTGCGGGAAATTTCAGCAGAGGAGTTGTTTTATCGCGGTAACGCGCATCTCGATTTGGGGCAGCATCGCGAAGCAGTTCAATTGTATCAACAGTCCCTGCGGAAAAAGCCCAATTTTGTCAATGCTTGGTATAATCGCGGTCTGGCCTTGCAACGATTAGGGCGTTTTCCTGAAGCTTTAGGGTCTTTTAATCAGGTAATTCAATTAGAGACTAATAATGCTCGGGCTTGGTTTTATCGCGGCATCGCTTTAGCTAATTTACGACAAATCAGCCCCGCAATCGCATCTTTGGATAAGGCGATTCAACTGCAGCCAGATTATCTGGAAGCATGGCATTACAAAGGCATGATTTTCTGTCGGATGCAACGTTATGCCGAAGGTCTAGCGGCTTATAATCAGGCCCTGGCCATTAAATCCGATGCTAATGTTTGGTTTAGTAAAGGCGAAGCTTTACGGGAATTAGAACGACTCAGTGAAGCGGTCGCCGCTTATAATAAGGCTTTACAGTTACAATCCCAAAAGGCTGAGGCATGGTATCAACGGGGTTGTTGTCTCTACAAGTTAAAATGTTTCTCGGAAGCAGTGGTTTCTTTTAACCAAACCCTACAACTAGAGCCTAGCCATCAATTCGCTCTCCAACAACGGAATTTAGCCCTTAATCACCTGAAATTGTAGGCAGCAAGCCAGCATTTTGGGGGATTAATCCTGTTCCTCTAGCCATTTTTGCCAGATATCCGGACGACGTTCCTTAGTGCGATCGAGTTGTTGTTGATAGCGCCAATCAGCGATATCCTGATGATTACCCGATCGCAAAACCGGCGGCACTTGCCAACCGCGAAAGACCTGCGGCCGGGTATATTGGGGATAATCCAATAAACCTGCCTCAAAACTCTCCAATTTCAACGATTCTGCCTTACCTACCGTCCCAGGTAACAACCGCGTCACCCCGTTAATAATCGCTAAAGCAGGGATTTCTCCACAAGTTAGGACAAAATCCCCTAAAGATACCTCTCTAGTCACCAAATGCTCACAAACCCGCTCATCTACCCCTTCATAATGCCCGCAGATGAGAATTAACTGCTGATAACTACCGGCCCAAGTTTTCAGTAAAGCTTGATGGAGAGGTTCCCCCTGGGGAGTCATCAGCACGATCTCCCGGGGTGGTAAAATTGCTAAAGACTCGATCGCCTCAAAAATTGGCTCTGGTTTTAATAACATTCCCACACCACCACCGTAGGGTTCATCATCGACACGACGGTGTTTATCGTGGGCAAAATCCCGGAGATTGACCAAATTTACCCTAGCGATGTCGCGTTCGAGAGCTTTTGCCAACAACCCCGACTGCAGCGGTGAAGTAAAAAAATCGGGAAAGAGAGTAATAATGTCAAACTGCACGGGGAAAATTAAGGCCTAGACTGGGATAGTGTTTAATGTATCATTTTGTCACGGTTCGATCAGTTAAAATCTTGCTAATTTGGCGCCAGTCTATCTCGATAACATGATAGACTATGCTGTACTGTCTAGGGGTTTTTCTGGCTCTAGCTTGAGTGATCGAAGTCTAGCCTAGACTTAAAGTTAACTAACAGTCCGTCATTGCCAGTGGATCGAAGAAAATTGCTAAAATCGCCTCTACTATTGCTTGATGTCCCGAAAAATATTCCTAAACCGCATTTTTTTCCGTCAACCGTTCAGGGAAAATAACATTAAAATACTTGTCCATCTTCCCGAAAAACCTTCCATCCCTAAAAATGTCTATTCGTTCAGTGACATGATCATCGAGCTAGAAACCCAACACCACGAAAATCCTACCCCCATATCTCTCAAAACGGCGATTTTAGTCATTGGTGGTGCCGAGGATAAAGTCCACGGTAAAGAGATACTGCACACCTTTTGGAATCGCGCCGGGGGTAGCGAAGCAGTGATCGCTATTGTTCCCTCCGCTTCCAGAGAACCGGTTTTAATCGGCGATCGCTATCAGAAGATTTTCGAGGAAATGGGGGCAAAATATGTCAAAGTTATCGATATTCGCGATCGTGTACAGGGAGAAGACCCCCAATTTCAAGCCTACATCGAAGAATGTACAGGTGTATTTATGACCGGAGGCGACCAGCTGCGTTTATGCGGTTTGCTCTCCGATACCCCCCTGATGGAAAGAATCAGACAAAGAGTGCAACAGGGAGAACTAACCCTGGCCGGAACTAGCGCCGGGGCCGCCGTTATGGGTCATCACATGATTGCTGGGGGCAGCAGCGGGGAAGCACCCAATCGCGCCCTAGTGGATATGGCCATGGGATTAGGTCTCATTCCTGAAGTCATTGTCGATCAACACTTCCACAATCGCAACCGCATGGCCCGGTTAATGAGCGCTATCTCCGGTTATCCCGAACGTTTAGGAATTGGCATCGATGAGGATACCTGCGCTATGTTTGAACGGGATGGCACGATGACGGTAATCGGCTGCGGTACAGTGACGGTAATTGATGCCAGGGCAATGTCCCACACCAACCACCATCACGTCACCGCTAACGAACCCCTGAGTCTGCATAATTTGCGGGTGCATATTCTTGCCTACGGTGATGGCTATCATCTCAAAAAACAGCAAGTGATCGCTAAATTGGGGTAAAAAAACTCCTGAAAAACTGTTCATCGTGAACAGTTTACCGATCTCGGAAAACCAGACAATAAACAACGGCTTCTTTGTGCTTCTCAACAGCGAACATCAGCTCTATCATGAAAATTCTCAGAACCCAAACCCTGCGCGGTCCCAACTACTGGAGTATTCGTCGCGACAAGCTCATTGTTATGCGTCTGGATCTCGAAGATCTCGCAGAGAAGCCATCGAATGAAATCCCCGGCTTTTACGAGGGATTAATCGACGTTCTGCCCAGTTTAGTCGAACATTACTGCTCCCCCGGTTATCGCGGCGGTTTCTTTGAACGAGTCCGCACTGGTACTTATATGGGCCACATTATCGAACATATCGCCCTAGAATTGCAGGAACTGGCGGGAACTCCCGTCGGGTTTGGTCGCACTAGAGCCACCGCCACCCCCGGAGTCTATAACGTGGTGTTTGAGTACGTTGACGAGCAAGCGGGACGTTATGCGGGTCGGGCTGCCGTGCGTTTGTGTCAATCAATTGTCGATACGGGAACCTATCCTCAGGAAGAATTGGCCCAGGATTTAGCCGATTTACGCGATTTATGCAATAATGCTGCCCTTGGTCCGAGTACCGAAACCATCGTTAAAGAAGCACAAGCTAGAAATATTCCTTGGTTACTCCTGAGCGCTCGTGCCATGGTGCAATTGGGCTATGGCGTTCACCAAAAGCGCATTCAAGCCACTTTAAGCAGTTTTTCGGGGATTTTAGCCGTTGAGTTGGCCTGTGACAAGGAAGGCACGAAAACTATCCTCAAGGATGGTGGCATTCCCGTCCCCCGGGGTACGGTGATTCAATACTTGGATGAATTGCCAGCGGCAATCGAGGAAGTGGGAGGGTTTCCCATCGTGATTAAACCCCTCGATGGCAACCACGGCCGCGGCATCAGCATCGATGTTAAAAATCAACAGGAAGCAGAGGAAGCCTATGATCTAGCCAGTGCCGCCTCGAAAACCCGCAGCGTGATCGTAGAAAGGTACTATAAAGGCAGTGATCACCGAATTTTAGTCATCAATGGCAAAGTCGCCGCCGTGGCCGAACGGATCCCCGCTCACGTCGTCGGTGATGGGCGCTCAACTGTAGAAGAATTAATCGAAATTACTAATCAGGATCCCAACCGGGGTGACGGTCATGCCAACGTTTTAACTAAAATAACCATTGACAAAACCGCCCTTAATGTGCTAGGAAAACAGGGCTATGAATTAACCAGCATTTTACCCCAAGGAGCGATCGCCTATCTGCGGGCCACCGCTAATTTAAGCACCGGCGGCATCGCCGTGGATCGTACCGACGAAATTCACCCCGAAAACGTCTGGATCGCCCAAAGAGTGGCAAAATTAATCGGTTTGGACATTGCCGGTATCGATGTGGTGACAGATGATATCCGCAAACCCCTGAAAGAAGTGGACGGGGTGATCGTAGAAGTCAACGCCGCCCCCGGTTTTCGGATGCACGTCGCCCCCAGTCGCGGTTTACCCCGCAATATCGCCGCCCCAGTTATCGATATGTTATTCCCCCCCGGGACTCCCAGTCGCGTGCCAATTCTGGCGATTACGGGAACTAACGGCAAAACCACCACTAGCCGCTTAATTTCTCATATTTGCCGACAAACGGGGAAAATAGTCGGATTTACCACGACGGACGGCGTATATATCGATGATTATCTGGTAGAAAAGGGCGATAACACCGGTCCTTACAGTGCCAGTATGATTTTGAAGGATCCCACGGTGGAGATTGCCGTGTTGGAAACGGCCCGGGGTGGTATCCTGCGATCGGGTTTAGCCTTTAATCAGTGCGATGTGGGGGTGGTGTTAAATGTGGCCGCCGACCATTTGGGTATCGGTGATATCGACACCATCGAACAGATGGCGAAAGTAAAAAGCGTTATTGCCGAGGTGGTTAGCGCCGAGGGTTACGCGGTTTTAAATGCCGATGACCCCTTGACCGTTAGTATGGCCGAAAAAGTGAAGGGAAGAGTCGCTTATTTTTCCATGAGTCCCGATAACCCGATTATTCACGACCATATCCGTCGCGGTGGCATGGCCGCCATTTATGAGAATGGCTATCTGTCGATTCTAGAGGGAGAATGGACGCTGAGAATTGAGGAAGCGGTTAATATTCCCGTGACTATGCAGGGAATGGCTCCTTTTATGATTGCTAACGCCCTGGCCGCCTGTTTAGCCACTTTTGTGCAGGGTATCGATATCGAGTTAATTCGCCAAGGGGTGCGGACTTTTAAACCTTCCGTGGCCCAGACCCCCGGCAGGATGAACCTGTTTGACTTGGGACACCATCACGCTTTAATCGATTATGCCCATAATCCCGCCGGATACGAAGCCGTCGGCGGTTTTGTCGGCAATTGGTCCGGGGAAAAAGTCGGCGTGGTCGGGGGACCTGGCGATCGACGCGATGATGATTTAATTTTATTAGGGAAATTATCGGCGCTTATGTTCGATCGAATTATTGTTAAGGAAGATAACGATACTCGCGGTCGCCGCCGGGGGGAAGTGGCCGATTTAATTCTCCGGGGAATTAGCCAAGAAAATGCCAGTTTGCGTCCGGAAGTTATTCTCGATGAAACGGAGGCTTTAGAGAAGGCTTTAAGCACGGTTTCTGAGGGTGGTTTAGTGGTAATTTTCCCCGAAAGTGTCACCCAGGCGATCGATTTGATCGAGAAACATCGACCCGTTACCGATAATCAGGGTTAGAAGTTAGGATATTCTGCCTATAGAGTCACTTCTGGCCCGATGGCCTGTTCCCCTCTCTAGGCAATCGTTGATCTACAATGATTATTGTAGGCTTTCATCGAAGGAATAATAATATTGATGCAGTTATTCACCATCGGTCACTCTAATCACGAAATTGCCTCATTTATGCTTCTACTTAAGAAGCATAATATAACTGCCCTTGCTGATGTTCGTTCTCATCCTTATAGCCGATTTCTCAAGCATTTTAATCAGTCAATATTGTCAAATGCTTTAAAAAGTGAAGGCATTTACTATGTGTTTTTGGGCAAGGAATTAGGAGCCAGACCGAGCAGCCAAGAATGTTATGTCAATGGTCAAGCTTTATACGAAAAAATTGCGAAAACATCTGCTTTTAATCATGGAATTGAACGAATTTTACAGGGAGTGAAAAAACATCGAATTGCCCTTATGTGTGCGGAGAAAGACCCGATTGAATGTCATAGAGCGATTCTGGTTTGTCAACATCTACGTCATTGCGATTTAGATATTTATCATATTCTCAAAAATGGTGACTTGGAATCTCATGACCATCTGGAAGAAAGAATGCTGTTTAAACATAGTTTGACCGATTTTTCAGCAAGTAGTCAAAAAGAAATTCAGCTTTCTTTATTTGTCGAGCCAAATAGCAATCTTCTCACAAAAGCAGAATGTTTGGAGAAAGCTTATAAGCTTCAGGGTGATGCAATTGCTTATATAGAAACAAGTGGTAATCAAGATGAACAGGACAATCAATCTCTTTACAATCGGCTTTACTCAAAAGACTGCACAGAAGTTCTTTGATGACTTACAAAAAGCTGGTGTTAAGAGAGTTATAGATACTCGTTTAAATAATGTTTCCCAGTTAGCAGGATTTAGTAAAAAAGCTGACCTAGAATATTTTTTAAAAGTCATCGGTGGAATTGACTATGTTCATGTTTTAGACTTAGCTCCAACTCAAGATATTCTTGATGAATATAAAAAGAAAAAAGTTGATTGGACAATATACGAACAAAAATTTAGACAACTTATTAGTAGCCGGAGGATTGAAACAAAAGTTTCTCCAGATGTAATTAATAACGCTTGTTTACTCTGTAGTGAGGCAAAACCTCATAATTGTCACCGTCGTTTAGTGGCGGAATATTTAAAGGAGAAATGGGGGAATATCAATATATGTCATCTCTGAAAAAAATTGTCTGTCTTGCTAATTCATGGAAATTAAATGAACGCTGTATCGCTGGAATTGATATTAGTTCAGGAAATTGGGTTCGTCCTGTGTGTGATTCTCTTTATCCAGAAGATGGCAGGGTTCCACGATCAGTTAGACTAATTTCTGATAAAGAACCAAAAGTTTTAGATATTCTCGAAATTCCCCTTGCTGATACTGGCAATGATTTTGGGTTTGAATCGGAAAATCTTTCCGTTTTACCCGGTGAATGGAAATGTGTAGGTAGATTCAATATCAATGATTTGGGAAAGTATTGTAGAACCCCAACAAAAATACTGCACAATTCAATTAAATATGTTAATCCTTCTTATTTGAAAAACCTTAATTTCAATCAACGTTATACTCTCCAGTTGATTCATGTGCAGAGTTTTAGAGTATATCAAAAAGAAAATTCAAAAGGAAATTTTGAGTGGCGTGGCACAATTACAACAGCGAATGGTAACAGTTTGACAGAAGCAAAGATAACTGATCCCGTATTTGTCGAGAAATTAAATACAGGCTATCAACCTCAGCAAAACTGTTTTGTTACCGTCAGTCTTAGTCTGCCTTGGGTCTCTTCGGCAAATTGGGAAGGAGAAGCTCCCTGCTGGAAATTAATAGCAGCTGTAATTGAATTATAGGAATTACGGCTAGACAACTTTTTTATAGGTTGTTTGCTCGAAAAAATCTCTGTTCGTGAAATTTTCAGAGCTATGAACAGTGGAGTTGAACAGACTGAAGTGGGCGGGGTAAATCCCCAGTATTCTACCAGTAAATTTAGCATAAATGCTGGAGCGATCAAGGGAAAATAAACTGGTAGAATCTGAATAGAAGTGGTTACTTTGGCGATCGCTAATACTGCATCGAAATTTTCGCCGCGGGTAATCAAGCGATCAAAAGTAGATGAATTCATGGGGAGATTCTTAGATGTTCGCCGCCGATACTCAAGCAATTCTCTTGCTTTGTGCCAATTTTGGACAAAATCGCCCTACAACCAGATATGAAGATTGCTAAACTGGATTCTTGGCATCTTTTTTCCCTACTCAACTGAAATCGTCTAAAACTGACTGAAAGTGTCGGCTAATTTATCAGCAATTCCCTCGATCCAAATTTCATCTTGTTTAGTATAACTGCGCGGCGCATTTGCCGCCAAAATTAACACCCCTTCCTTACCGATGGGTTGACAGATTAAGCCTTGGGTGTTTTCTGGCAAATAGTCAAACTCGATTTTAGCGGGATATAAATTTAAATTAACTAAATAAACGGCTTTACCGGTTTCTAAAACTCTTTTGATAATATTACTAACTTTAACTTCAGAATTCTGGCTTAAGATACCGCGACGTAATAAAACTTCTCCCCGATAATAAACGATCAGAGATTTTGTCACGGTGTTAGTTAAAAGTAAATGGGAAGCCCAAGCAAGCTCAATTTTAACCGGTTCTGGCAAATCTGGGGCAAATTCCAGGCCTTCGCGCCCGATTAATTCCACAGCATCCGGTAAGCGGGGTTGAACTCTTTGCCAGATTAAACCCACCAAAATTAAAACCCCACTCAAAATCACTCCCATCACATCGGAACGCGCTTGCGATGGGGTTAAATCGGCAGTGGCAAAACGATTAAACATTAATACCGTACCCCCGACGATGCCGGCGAACAGGGGTAACAGTCTTAAAATACGATTGGGATCAGCTTGTGCCATAGCTGAGAACTATTCCTCGTCTGGTTCTAGAATACGTTGAAAAAGATAGCCTGTACCTCTAGCGGTGAGAATTAACTCAGGATTGCTGGGATCATCCTCTAATTTGGCTCGTAAACGGGAAATATGCACATCTACCACCCGCGTATCCACATGACGTTCGGGGGTATAACCCCAAACTTCCTGAAGGATTTCCGAGCGCGAAAAAGCTTCTCCCGAGCGACTGACCAATAATTCTAGTAAACTAAATTCCATACCGGTCAGACGGATGCGTTCATCCCCCTTATAAACTTGGCGTTTATTGGTATCGATTTTAATTGAACCGATATGAATCACACCAGAACTGGGAATCCCCGGGGCGCCATTTTTCTCTACCCGACGCAACACCGAACGAATCCGCGCTTCGAGTTCTTTGGGAGAAAAAGGTTTAACTACATAGTCATCCGCGCCCAATTCTAGCCCGGTAATTCGATCGGCCACATCCCCCAAAGCCGTTAACATAATGATAGGAATATCCGATTCTTTGCGGAGTTCCTGACAGACACCGTAACCGTCTAATTTCGGCATCATCACATCCAAAACCACTAAATCGGGTTCGGCGGTGCGGAAGGTTTCTAAAGCTTCCTCGCCGTCGGCGGCGGTGACGACTTCATAACCAATCATCGACAAACGAGTCTCTAAGATACGACGGATGCTGGCTTCATCATCAACAACGAGAATTTTTTCCTTCTGGTTCTCCAACTGACTTAACACTCCTTAGTTAAATAGTGTGATGAATTTTAAAGTTAAATAACGAGCGTTCCTGTTTATAGAATATCCTTTTGCCGTTATCATTAAGCCTAAATTTCCTATTTTATTTCTTTTATGGCAATTATCAATAACTTTATGGTCTTCCTTCCCCCCTATCATACTTAATTAAATTTGACAAGAGAATTGATCCCCAAACCGCTTTTCTTCAACTTTTCTTAAAAAACATGGCGAAATCGCGAACAATATATATCTGTAGCGCTTGTGGGGCGGAATCTCCCCAATGGTTGGGAAAATGCCCCAGTTGTGACACCTACGGGACGCTAGAAGAACAAGTGGTGGCTGGTGGCAATAATCCGGCGGTAAATCGCCCAGGATGGCAAAATAGTCGCCCAAATAACGGCAAAGGGCAACGCAACCCCCAACCGCGCATCTCGGTGCGCTTCTCGGAAATTACCCAGTATGAACAGGAACGTTTTCCCTCCGGTTACGGCGAATTCGATCGCGTTCTCGGTGGTGGCATTGTCCCCGGTTCTCTTGTACTAATCGGCGGCGATCCGGGTATCGGCAAATCGACGCTTTTACTGCAAGTTACCAACCAACTCGCCCAAAGATTACCGCGCATCCTCTACGTTTCCGCTGAAGAATCGGGACAACAGATTAAACTGCGGGCTGCCCGTTTAGGAGTGGGAGTGGTCCCCGTGGAGTCGGAAAATAATGGCAATGGCAAGGATAAAAAAGCCTCTGAATCAACCGCAGAACTCGATAATCATCTCTATGTTCTGCCAGAAACCGATTTAGAGGAAATTTTGCGGGAATTAGAATCTCTACGCCCACAGGTGGCGGTAATTGACAGTATTCAAACTCTTTATTTTGGGGCGTTAACTTCCGCACCGGGATCCGTCGCCCAAGTTCGCGAATGTACCTCCGCCTTGATGCAGGTGGCAAAACGGGAGAATATTACTTTATTGATTGTCGGTCATGTTACTAAAGAAGGGGCGATCGCTGGTCCGCGAGTTTTGGAACATTTGGTCGATACGGTGTTATATTTTGAAGGCGATCGCTATGCCTCCCATCGTCTCTTAAGATCCGTGAAAAACCGTTTTGGGGCAACCCATGAGATCGGTATTTTCGAGATGGTGGATCACGGTTTGGTGGAAGTGGAAAACCCCTCAGAATTGTTTTTAGGCAATCGCGACGAATTTTCCCCGGGTACGGCGACGGTGGTAGCCTGTGAAGGTACACGCCCGATTGTGGTGGAGTTACAGGCATTAGTTAGCCCCACCAGCTACGCTTCCCCGCGCCGATCGACCACGGGCATAGAATACAACCGATTACAGCAAATTCTCGCCGTTTTAGAAAAGCGCGTCGGCATTCCTTTATCGAAATTAGATGCCTATGTTGCCTCCGCAGGAGGGTTGGGAGTGGAAGAACCGGCGGCGGATCTGGGAGTTGCGATCGCTGTTGTTGCTAGTTTTCGCGATCGAGTCGTGGATCCGCGCACAGTCTTAATCGGGGAAGTGGGATTAGGCGGACAAGTGCGCCTAGTGTCGCAAATGGAACTAAGATTAAAAGAAGCGGCTAAATTGGGCTTTAAACGGGCGATTGTCCCTAGAGGTCAAGTTTATCCCGAAGATGTGGGCTTAGAAATTGTTCCAGTCGGCAAGGTAATCGAGGCAATTGTCGCCGCAATCCCCCCCCAGCAGCGCTTTGGGGAAGATATAGAAGACGAGGAAGGGGAAGGGCAAGAATAACGGTACAATGCTAAAAAAGATTAAATTACTTGGGAGATTTTCACCATGTCTGTGTTAGCTGTTGCTGCTTTGGCGGGTTATCTGATCGTTTTTACCGGAATTGCCCTCGGTCTCTTTTTCGGTCTGCGCGCCGCTAAAATTATCTAGTATATAAACAGGAAAAAGCTTTAGTGATCGGTTTAACTGGTCACTATTGCCAATTCTAGGGGAAATAAAAAATGACTGTTATTCTAGACTTAAAAACTCTCTACGAAATTGATGATTCTCTCTGGTTAGAAGAAACTATCGAACTGCTCAAGGCTAAAAATTTTGAAGCGCTAGACTTAGAAAACTTGATCGAGGAGTTAGAAGACTTGGGAAACGAGAAGAAGTTTCGTGTTGCTGGTTTTTTACAGCAAATTATCAGACATTGTTTATTATTACAATTTTGGATAAGCGAGAGAGAATATAATCAAGCTCATTGGCGTTCAGAAATTATCAATTTTAAAGATGAACTTAATACTTATTTGACGACTAATTTAAGAAATTATCTAGAACATAATTTGGCAACTATTTATGAAAAAGCCCTTCGCTATCTTCGTCAAAAAACCGATAATAAAGTCAACTTTCCCGATACTTGTCCCTACAGTTTAGCAGAACTGCTCGCTCCTAATTGGCTACCACCTTACAAATAAAGGAGATAAAAAATGACTGTTATTCCCGACTTAAAAACTCTCTACGAAATTGATGATTCTCTCTGGTTAGAAGAAACCATTGAACTGCTCAAGGCGAAAAAATTTGACGCTTTAGATTTAGAAAACTTGCTCGAGGAGTTAGAAGACTTGGGAAACGAGAAGAAGTTTCGTATTGCTAGTTTTTTACAGCAAATTATTAGACATTGTTTATTATTACAATTTTGGACAAGTGAAAGAAAATATAATCAAGCTCATTGGCAAGCAGAGATAGTTAGTTTTAAAGATAAACTAAAACGTTATTTAACCACAAATCTTCGTAAATATCTAGAACAGGAATTTGAGCAAATTTACTTTGAGTCCGTGCGATATGTTCGTCAAAAAACCGATAATAAAGTCAACTTTCCCGATACTTGTCCCTACAGTTTAGAAGAACTTCTCGATCCCAATTGGCTACCACCTTACGAATAAAGGAGATGATAATGACTGTTATTCCCGACTTAAAAACTCTCTACGAGATTGATGATTCCCTCTGGTTGGAAGAAACTATCGAACTCTTGAAAGCGAGAAGATTTGACGCTTTAGATTTAGAAAACTTAATCGAGGAATTAGAAGACTTGGGAAACGAAAAAAAGTTTCGTGTTGCTAGTTTTTTACAGCAAATTATTAGACATTGTTTGCTCCTACAGTTTTGGACAGAGGCAAGAGCATATAATCAGGATCACTGGGAGTTAGAAATAGTCAACTTTCAAATTCAGCTAAAAAGACGCTTAACCACCAATCTCCGTAATTATTTACAAAATGAATTAACTAATATTTATGAAGATGCAGTTTTCTTGGTGCGGAAAAAGACAAAAAATAAAGTTACTTTCCCTAATACTTGTCCCTACAGTTTAGAAGAACTTCTCGATCCTAATTGGCTACCACCATACGAATAAAGGAGATGATAATGACTGTTATTCCCGACTTAAAAACTATCTACGAAATTGATGATTCCCTCTGGTTGGAAGAAACTATCGAACTCTTAAAAGCGAAGAGATTTGACGCTTTAGATTTAGATAATTTAATCGAGGAGTTAGAAGATTTGGGTAACGAAAAAAAGTTTCGTGTTGCTAGTTTTTTACAGCAAATTATTCGTCATGCTTTGTTACTGCAATTTTGGACAAGGGAAAGAGAATATAATCAAAGTCATTGGGAATCAGAACTGGTAAATTTTCAAGATCAATTAAATACCTACCTAACGGCAAGTTTACGGAAATATTTAGAACAAGAATTTGATAAGATTTATCAGAAGGCAATCCGTTATGTGAGAAAAAAGACAAAAAATCAAGTTACTTTCCCTAATACTTGTCCCTACAGTTTAGAAGAACTTCTCGATCCTAATTGGCTACCACCTTACGAATAAAGGAGATGATAATGACTGTTATTCCCGACTTAAAAATTCTCTACGAAATTGATGATTCCCTCTGGTTGGAAGAAACTATCGAACTCTTAAAAGCGAAGAGATTTGACGCTTTAGACTTAGAAAACTTAATCGAGGAATTAGAAGATTTGGGTAACGAAAAAAAGTTTCGTGTTGCTAGTTTATCAGAGCAAATTATTAGACATTATTTACTGCTACAATTTTGGACAAGTGAAAGAGAATATAATCGTAGTCATTGGCGTTCAGAAATCGTCAATTTCAAAAACCAGATCGACACTTATTTAACTACTAATCCCCGCAATTATCTCACTCAAGAATTACCTCGTATTTACCAGAAAGCTTTAAATTATGTTAGAGAAAAAACCGATAATCAAGTTAGTTTTCCTGGGGAATGTCCCTACAGTTTAGAAAATCGCCTTGATCTCGATTGGTTCCCTCCAGAAAATGAATAAAGGAAAAAACGAAATGCTGAAAAAGTTTCTACGTTGGCTGATTATTGGGGGAACCTTATTTTTTGTTCTCAGTAACCTTAAAAATAACTGGGATAACGTCACCTCAGTTAGAATTGAAAATCATGGTTGGTTATTTCTTTTCTTGGCACTTGTAACCACTGTTATCGCTCAAATTTGGGCAGGATGGGTGTGGACATGGATACTCAAAAGCTATCAACAACCGATTAAAACCTCTACAGGAATTGGCATCTATATGATTACCAATTTAGGAAAATATCTACCCGGTAATATCGGTCACTTTTATGCTCGCATCGTGGCAATTAATAAAGCAGGAAGTGATTGGGGAACCGCTAGTTTAAGCGTTTTATTAGAACTTTTATTGCTGGTGTGTGCAGCCTTAGCCATAGCAGTTATTGGTAGTGGTTTAGGTTGGATGAAATCTAGCTCAAGTCTAGGGATACAGATATTAGTTTTAGGATTAATTTTAATCGGCATTCATCCCAAATTTTTAAATTATCCTCTGAAAATCCTCAGCCAAAAGAAAAAGATTGCTCAAGAACCTGTTTATCTAACTAAATATCCTCTTGTACCTCTCCTGGGTGAAACTGGATTTTTATTGTGGCGCGGTGCGGGTTTTATTTTAGCTTGGATGGTATTAAAAATGATTACCCCCGCTCAGATTTTACCCCTCTTAGGAACCTTTAGTTTTGCTTGGTTATTGGGTTTAGTTGTCCCCGGAGCGCCGGGAGGATTAGGAGTGTTTGAAGCCACAGTGATCGCACTTTTAGACACAGAAAAATTTCCCGCCGCTAACGTACTTGTCACCGTTGCTATCTATCGTTTAATTAGCATTCTCTCCGAAGTCATTGCCGCCGGAATCGGGACAAAATTAGTTAAAGATAAAGCCAAGTTTTTTAGTTAGCTTAAGGATATTAGTCGGGTGTGTGCGACCAATGTAATGCACCCGGAAGAAAAGTTTTGATCATTGTTAAGTGAAGATAATTGTCTCAACTCCTAAAATCTATCTCCTGACCCCTAAATTTTGATGTAACATAGGAGCAATAATCAGCAAAAACATGGATACTCCCACCTAGAGAGGCCAAAAAAATGACGATTGCCAAAAGCGACGAAACTGCCACCTCTCCGGCACTGATAGAAGAAGATTTCGAGGACTTCTGGGAACCCCCCCCACCCCCCACAGACTTAATTTTTGAT